>JBOHUW010000456.1:0-1653 GCA_050734895.1 Candidatus Dormibacteraceae bacterium
TCCCCCCACCGTGCCCCCGGAGACCGACCTCCCCACCTGGCAGGCTTCCTTACAAACCCTTCGCCAGCACCTACCGACCGCGTTGGCCCTCCCCCACTTCGGCCTTCACACAGATGTTGAGCAGCATCTGGCGGCAGCATCTGAATTACTGGAACAGATGGCCGAACAGGCAGCTCGACTGGAGCAGGAGGAGTTCGAGAGTTGGCTTGACGAAGTGATTGACACGGACGGGGGACCCTCCCTGTCGGCTACCTATAAACAGGCTGGGCGGCCGAACATTCTTTGGAGCGGCCTCCGCCGTTATTTGAAGGCATAACTTATCCAGTATTCTGCAGTCCGGCCGCGACTCCGTTGACCGTCAACAGCAACAGCCGCTCCAACTGCTGCCTATCCTCCTTACCGGCCTCGCCTCGGCGCAACGCACTCAGTGCCCGCAGCTGGAGGTGAGAGAGCGCGTCGACGTAGGGGTTGCGCAACTCTACCGCCCAGGAGAGCACCCGCCGACCAGCGAGCAGGCGATCATGACCAGTCACCGCCAACACACGCTCGATGGTTAAGTCATACTCCGAAAGCACCCGCGCAGTAAGGTCCGGTCGATGGCCAAGCGCAAGGTAGCGGGCGGCGATCCGCCGATCGGTCTTAGCCAGGCTCATCTCCACGTTATCGACCAGGGAGGTGAAGAGCGGCCATTCGGCGTAGGCCGCCTGCAATTCGGGCAGCATCGCTAACGCCAAGCCTCGACCCAAACCGTACCAGCCGGGGAGATTGATTCTGGTCTGCGACCAGGCAAAAACCCAGGGGATGGCTCGCAGCTCATCCAATGAATGTCCCCCAGAGCGACGGGCCGGCCGAGAGCCGAGGCGCATATGGCCCAACTCCTCTAACGGACTGATGGCCTCGAACCAGAGCGCAAAATCGGGCGCCTCAATCAACTCCTGATAAGCGTCATAGGCCGCTTCTTCAATCGTTTGAGCCAACTTTTCGAAGCGTCGGGCAACGCTCGCGGTTCGATTGATGATGGCCGGCATCGATGCCAGCAGGACGGCAGAAGTTACCTGCTCCAGATGCCGACGAGCCAGCACCGGATGACCATAGCGGGCAAAGATTACCTCCCCCTGCTCAGTCACCTTGAAGCGTCCTTGGAGCGATCCTGGGGCCTGAGCCAAAATGGCCCGATTGGCCGGACCGCCCCCCCGACCCAGGGCGCCCCCCCGGCCGTGAAAGATAGTCAGGCAGAGGCCACGCCGCTGCGCCCACTCGGTCAATTCAGCCTGCGCCCGGTTGATCGCCAGGGCGGCCGGGACCGGCCCCGCCTCCTTGGCTGAATCCGAGTAACCCAGCATCACTTCGAAGCGACGCCCGGTAGCCTCCAACCGCTGCTGCACTGGGGTCATCTTCAAAACCGCGTCCAGCAGAGGAACGGCTCCCCGCAGATCCTCCCGAGTTTCGAAAAGCGGCACCACATCGAGCACCGGTGGCCGATCAGGAGAAGCATATTCGGCCAACCGATAGACGGCCGCAATATCCTCCGCCCGCTGTGTGAAGCTGATCACATAGCGGTGACACACCTGAACTCCAAAACGCTGCTGCAGTTCGACGAGAGTCCGGAAGGTAGCCAACGCCTCGATGGTCTGGGCCGAATGAGGCGAATTG
>JBOHUW010000457.1:0-1652 GCA_050734895.1 Candidatus Dormibacteraceae bacterium
GGTCCCACAGGCATTTGCACGGTTTCGGGGTCTACTTTCGGCGGACCGATCTGCAACGCGAGAGGTTCAACTTTTGAGCACCTCTGTCGAGCAGCCCCGACAATCTGTTCAACCTCTGATCTGTCGACTTCGTCCGCGAATCCGATACCCTGGATTGTCAGATGCAGACCGTCATTGCCGACTGGATCCATAGTAGGAAATTTCGAGATAGGTGCCGCGTACTCCGAAAGTAGCCGCCAGATATCGGGCTGATCCGCAAAAGTGATATGCCACGTGTAAAAAGAGCGACCCAGGCGCCATCCCGGCCGCCACCACCAGTGGTCTTTTGTCATCTGTGGCGGAACCGTCATTCCAGCTCTTTCCTTCCGGCGCGAGGCGGGTTCTCGAAAGACAGATCTCGGCTTCGCTGAAACTCCAAGGCAGCATCTTTTATGTGCTCAGCCATCGGCGCCGAGTTGAACTCAGTCCGATTAGTCACCATCTCCGTAATTTCGCGGACTCTTTGCGCGAGCGGCCCGACTCGATGTTCCGGAGCTGTTTCAATAATAGGATCCAAGGATGACACTGCGCCGTCAAGTTCACCGAGTAGAATGTGTGACTTAACTTGCTGACAGCGAACCATCCGCTCTGACCCTAGATTTCGAGCACCGCTCGCGGTTGACTCGAAATCCGATACGGCTTGATCTGCATAGCTAAGAGCACTAGCGGCGTCGCCAAGTTGCAGATACGTATCCGACCAAACTCCGCCCGCCCTGCTAATCGAGCAGGTAAACGGTCCCGTTAACTCATCCGGCTGAGCGGCTCTCCCCGCCAAATCTGCAGCATTCCGGGCCCGCTCTAACGCGCTCTGAGCGGCTTCACCATCACCGTAACGCGCCAGATCGAGCGCCCATGCACTGGCCAAATAAAGCTCCGCAGTGCCATCGGTGGCGTAACGAAGGCCGTCTTCCGCGTACTGTGCAGCCCTCCAGAAATCATTCTGCCAGAAAGCGGCCGTATGCTGAGTAGCCCTCACCCACGCGCGCAAATTGTTCTGCTCGGCATTCTCCGCACAAAGCCAAGCGGCGTGCAAGTGATCCTCAGCAGCAGCAGGACGCCCTAAATCCGTCGACATCCACGCCAGAACCGTTAAGGACCAGCCCGCCGCACTGTAAAGCTCGCGGGCCTGCGCCGGTTTCTGATGCCCACTCAGGAGAGTAAAAGCCCGGTCCCGCAATTTGCGCGTCCGCTCAAATAGCGGCATGGTCGGCGCTTTCAGGTAGCTACGTGCAATACTGCGGATTTCATT
This sequence comes from Candidatus Dormibacteraceae bacterium, assembly GCA_050734895.1. Lineage (GTDB taxonomy): Bacteria > Chloroflexota > Dormibacteria > Dormibacterales > Dormibacteraceae > JBOHUW01. Next base: position 1,289 of record JBOHUW010000457.1, read on the forward strand.
CTGAATCTGCTCAATAGTCAGATCGTCGACATTGCTCGCTTGAGCCCACTTCAAGAACTTGTTCGACTCGTCAGATGCAGCCATCAGAGCCTCCTCTTGACTCAATTCTGCAGTAAACCGCAGGATAGGCAGTTTTTGTCCCGGGAGGGCAAACCACAGCATGCGAGAAGGCAAGTACAGTGCTTGAGCATAGCTCTGGAGAACTTTCAGATTCTGTTCAGGTTTACCGTTTTCAAGTTTGCTGATCTGTGTTTGGGTGAGGCCGAGCCATCGGCCCAATAGTTCTTGGTTGAGGGCTTTGCCGAATATTTTCAGGTGGCGGGGGTGGTATCGGTATGCTCGGAAGACTTGTCCGATGTGGTGG
>JBOHUW010000458.1:0-1633 GCA_050734895.1 Candidatus Dormibacteraceae bacterium
TCTTGATGGTGGATGTTAGTTGGTTGAACATCAACATTTTGCCACAAGAGGGCCTTCTTCGGGAACGAACGTTTTCGCTCCCCTCAGACGCTCACCTCTACCTCAAAAACCTCCAAACTCCACTAGCTTTAATCTGGAAAGTAATCAACCCAAAGATGCTCGAGAATCCCTACAGGTTAGATTCAGAGGAAGATGGTATTTTCTCAGGGTAGAGCGTAGTTTGTTTGCCCTACCCTGATCCGAGTCTTGGTAGGGGATGCCTCCTGGGGAGGCGGCAAGGAGGGATTCCAGTCCCAGGGGCACCTTTAGGTAGCCACGATTCCCCACCGAGAATCCGCAGGTGGGAGCCAGCCCTACTCCATTGAGCCTGGTGTGTAGAGATTGATTGATGACTTCTACTGCTGTATGCCAGCTCTTGGTTCGGCGCAACCAAGCCGGGCTTGGCGAGTCGCCTACCCACCAGCCAAGGATTGGCCAGGGCAGACCTGCTAAGCGGTAAGTTGCTTCTCCCTCGCCGATCACTGCGAAGGGAGGTGCCGAGGGCAGTGGCGCTTCCGGTTGAGCCCAGTTGATTTGGAGCAGCTGGGGATCGAGGCGATCGCGGAGCAGCGCCCAGGGGTGGGGGCGAGGCGAGAGTAGGAGGAGAGTTCGGGCCGGATTCTCAGGCATCGGTCTCATCATGACAGGCTACGAAACTGTCCGTCCTCGGTCCGTTGAGTGAGCCTAGGTTGGAGGCATGGGAGGAGGGTATTGATACATTTACATCTATTGCTGACCGCTCCGATGCTCTTCAGCTTCAGTCAAGTCTGGGACATGTTGGGGGCGTTTTTCGAGGGATTGGGAGAGCTCTTTGCTCATCCAGGTCAATTTTTCGCAATGCTTTTAGGCCTCAACGGACCAGTAGCTCTGCCGGCAACGCTGCTGGGATTGGTCATGAAGATGCAACAAACTGCAATTGGAAACAACGGAACCGCACAGAACATCTCTAAGCTCACCTCTGGGGCAGGCATTGCCTTGATCGCAGTAGCGGTGGGAGCGCGGGCTTTCAAGTTGGCGATCAGTAAAGAGGGCCCCAATGCAATCGGTCTTATGGTGGATGTCGTTATCCGTATGGCCGTCGCCTATGGGCTGATCAACCTTGCCTACCCGGGTTTGGTTTTCCTCATGGAGCGCTCCTTTGAGATTGGAAATGCCTTGCTCAACGCTTTTGTTCCACAAGGGGCTGGTGGGCTTGGGGGAGCGGGCAGTACCTTTAACATCCTTTTCACTGAGTCTGGTTGGCTAGTACAGATCATTGCCGCATTGATGGTGCTCTATGTGGCTTTCATCATGATTGGGGCCCAAGTTCTCTTCTGGTTTGGCCTTTCACTAGCTCCTTTAGTGATTCCGATCTGGCTCTATAACGGCGAGAACCACATTCTCAAGTGGTGGATCGAACTGATGGGGGGAACCATGATGACTCCGATTGTGGCAGGGGCAGGAATTGGGATCACCTCGGCTTTTACCCAAGAGTTTTTCGCTATCCCCGGCCTGGGTATTCTTGCCGGATTCATTGTTATGGTGGCTGGATTCTACTTTACCTCCGACATGTTAAAGACCCTCTGTAAACCGGCCTGGCATATGGGTGAAGTAG
>JBOHUW010000459.1:0-1619 GCA_050734895.1 Candidatus Dormibacteraceae bacterium
GTGGCTGGTCCGTGACCCGGAGCCGCTGGTGTCCGGGCTTTTAGGCGGCCGGGTATCAGCGGCACTAACTGATCAGCTACCAGCCATGATCGCTACGCTGCGGGCGATGGATGACGAGGCGGGAGGCGGCACCGTCCTCTCGCTGGCGCAGCTAGTTTTCGACTGGGTTGCAAAGTTGCTCCATCAGGCGTCTTACGGCGAGCGCACCGGCCGAAGGCTGTATATCGCAATGGCTGAGCTTGGCCAACTGACTGGCTGGGCTGCCCACGATGCGGGCCAACCTGAATTGGGGCAGCGCTATCACGTCGCTGCCTTACGCGCGGCACACAGCGCCGACGACCGGCCTCTCGGCGCACACATCCTCGGGTGCATGGCGGATCAGGCTGCTCGGCACGGTCGGTCAGCCGAGGCTGTCACGCTCATTGAGACCGCGTTGGTCGGGATCCGGGGCTGGGAGACACCGCGGCTGTTGGCCGAGCTGCACATTCGGAATGCATATGCCCTGGCCACCCTGCGAGATGGAGCGGCTTGCATGGCCGCTGTCGGGAGAGCGCGCACACAAGTCGAGCACTTTGGGCCGGATAATGATCCAAGCTGGTTGTATTGGGTGACTCCAGCGGAGATCACGGCCGGTGCGGGCGACTGCCTACTGCAACTGGATCAGCCTGCGCAGGCCACAGCACTCCTCAACGAGGGGATTGCTATGTTCGATGACTCCTTCGCACGGGATCGGCAGATTTACCTGACTCACCTCGCTGATGCTTTCGCTCGGCCCGGTAAGCAGCGTGACCTCGACGCCGCCGTGGACCGAGGGCTGGCAGCGCTGCACCTGGCGGAAAGCTTGACCTCAACCCGCGGCCTTGAGTGCATCCGTGATCTCTGCAGGCAGATGCAGCCGCACGCGTGGGTCCCAGTGGTAGGCGACTTCCTGGAACGGCTACGGGGGGATTCTGGCGGCGTAATAGTGCCCGCATCGGCCGGGATACGGAGGAGTTGCCAGTGAATTTCACGATTCATCACACCGCCATCAGCGCGATCGACATGGCAGAGTCCTTGGTGTTCTACGAACAGTTCGGGTTCAGGGTCGTGTTGCACTGGAAAGCTCCAGACGGGGAGCTGGAGATCTCACATCTCAAGCTAGACGAGAATTACCTCGAGATCTTCTGGTATCGGGATCAGATACCTGCGCCCGAGACTGCGGCATCACTGATGACAGATCTTCCCCGGATTGGCGTCAAACACTTTGCCCTTAGGGTAGACTCGGTGCATGAAGCTAAGAATTTCGTCGAGAATCGTGGCATCTCGCAGAACGTCGAAATACAGCATGGCCGGACTGGTGTGACTTATTTTTTCATCAAAGATCCGAGCGGAATTCTGGTCGAGTTCCTCGAAGATAAACGCGGGTTATAGCTGCGCATGCTCGACGGACTATCGATGAGCAGGCGCGAGCCGGGTCTTCCGCACTCTGACGGGAGTGGTTCACTCATCTCTCAGCTCCGAAGTCTGGCTTTTATTCAGCACCGCGACCTCGGCGGCATCTGGAACCGGCTGGCCACCGGGAACCCGAAGCGGTGGAGCAGGGCTCGACCGGCTGGTCTACCGCGCTGGACGTCATGGAC
>JBOHUW010000460.1:0-1615 GCA_050734895.1 Candidatus Dormibacteraceae bacterium
CAATCGGTAAGTCCGGCTGGTGGGAACACCGCCCGGGAGCAGGAGAAGGCATGTGAGACGAAAACATTTGAATTTATGGGCGACTTGCCTAGTCAGCACGGCCATTTTGATCGGCTGCAGCTCTACAGTGGGCGATGCGAGTGGCGAATACCGTCCACATCGCTTGGGCTCCGAGACCTCGGCTGGAAGCGCCAATTTGGTGACAGTTCGACTTTCGCCCGGGTCCTGCCATCTTCGGGGTAGCGGTCTACTGGTGTTGCCGGATGCCAACTGTACCCCAGGAACATCCAATCCACAGGTGACTCAGTCGAACATCCAATCGACGATCTGCAAGCGAGGATGGACGAAAACCATTCGACCTCCGGTGAGCTACACCGATGGGCTGAAGCGCCAGCAGATGGCCGCCTACTCGGAGAGCGGCTCGCCACATGACTATGAAGAAGACCACCTGATTTCTCTGGAGTTAGGGGGTGCCCCAAGCGATGCCAAAAACCTCTGGCCGGAGGCCGGCCGATCGCCCAACCCGAAGGACAGAGTCGAAAACGTCCTCAACAAGGCGGTGTGCAGCGGGCGAATGCCGCTCGCTGTCGCCCAGCAGAAGATAGCCACCGACTGGATCGCTACTGCCCGAGAGCTGGGATTGCCCTTGAGCTGAATTCCTGTGGAGCAAGGCTCTGCATCGAAAAAAGATATGGGGAGGCGGCCATTCGTTGATCGCGAGCTCGGCCACCTACCCCACCCATATCCGCGGCTAGCCGGAAATTCCGAGCTAGCCATACACGAGGTGTGTAATGCAAACACTACAGAAATTAAAAAATCTTGTGGGCTCCACTGCGGATCCCCAGCTTCAATGGATCGAGGATCTCTACCAGCTTTCCGAGCAGGCATGGATTGATCATCGCTTCGTGCAGGCGAACGAGCTATCGCGCCAAGCCGAGATGCACGAGTTGGAATACCGGACATCTCAGAGGAGGGCAGCATGAACCACAGATATCGACTCCATTTGAACGAGGAGGAGATGGATGCCATCGCTGCCGGAGCCGACTGCCTGCAATCCGAGCCTTACTTGCGCAAGGAGCATCCACCTGAAAAGGTGATCCAGCGCAAGATTCATCAGGCGCTCTTACTTCTCGGCCTCTATCGGCGAGCGTGGATGGGAGATCAAGGTCAATGAATCGGCAGATCGTGCACATCAGGCTGGCAGGCTCACCGCAGGCGGTAGCCGAGGTGGCCGGTGAATTAGAGATAGGGCTAGAGGTCATCGATGACTCCGGATCATTCGCCTGCTGCCGAGATAAGGAAATTGTCCGTCGCTGTTTGAAAGTGACCGCAGTGGAGGCCCAACAGTGATTCCGGCGATAACCGCCGGACCGGCGGTGCTTTATCTGGGTGATGCCAAGGAAGTTCTTCATGAACTTCCCTCGGCATCTGTCCAATGTTGCATTTCCAGTCCACCTTATTGGATGCTCAGAGATTACTGCTGCGAGGGTCAGATCGGGCTGGAGGAGTCGGTGGAGGAGTACATCTCTGCGCTCCTGGGGGTCTTTAGCGAGGTCAAGCGGGTACTTAAAACGGACGGCACCCTCTGGCTGAATATGTCCGATAAGTACATAGG
>JBOHUW010000461.1:0-1605 GCA_050734895.1 Candidatus Dormibacteraceae bacterium
GGTCGCTGCCGAGCTCAATAGCCGTCCTCGTAAGACTCTCGGCTGGATTACTCCTGCGCAGGCTTTCAACCGCTTAATATCAGACCCCAATCACCCATTTGTTGCGTCGACCCCTTGAGATCGCCGCCCTAGGCAAGCACGAAAAATATAGACTTAGCGGAATTCATTATGTTGACGGCGCGCCTCCGCCTCCTCTTCCGAGCGAGCAATGCCAACTCGGTGGGCATCGAAGCCGAGCCCGCGCAATCGCGGCAAGAAGTCATTGCCAGTTCCGAAAACTACCTGGTGCCCAGCCTCACGGGCAGCGATCGCTAGCGGGATCAGCGGGTAAACATGCCCGAACGCTGGCCGACAAGAGAAGAGGATTCGCAAGTGTCCTATCTTAAAGAGCCGTTCCGTGTACGACGCCCGCTTAATGTCGCTTACGCTTGCTCTTTCACATCCGAGCCTGCCGCACCGACTCCTATTCAACGCACGAGGTCGAATGCGGCTATGATGGCAGCCGCGAGAGCTGGCTCCTGATCTCGGTGCAGATGCCCTACCAGCTCGCCGATAAGATCGCGAGGGAGTGTTTCAATGCGATCCAGGGCAACCATACTGGCATGATCCAACCCATTGGCTGGACCAACTGGTAGTTCAGTCGGCAATCCACGTGTACGTGATGTGATCGGTGCCACTGTCCAGTCGGTCAGGTATTCGCGCACGTGTTCACGAGTCAGAACCAGCACCGGCCTTACCTTATCCAACCGCGCGAGCATGATTGGCCGGGGCATCAATCGAGATCGTCATGGGGCCGCGCCGCCGCCCATTGAGTAAGGCCGGCCAAATCGGGATACGGATCTTCGCGCGTGTTGCGCAGAATCTCCACCTCTCGTTCTCGTTCGTTGCGTCGCCGATCTTCCTCGATCAGCCTCGCTACCAATCCAGCCCTAGACTTGACAGCTCCAACCTTCACTCGTGAATCGATATAGGCCACGAGATCAGGGGATAAACGCAGTGCTATTTGCATGCTCATACCAAAATGATACCAACTATGAATCCCAATTGCGCTGCCGCGCGACCGCCCAGCAGCGGCAATCAATCTATCGGAACTACCGAAACTCGACTCGCTGTATCTAAACCGATGATGACTTCCCGTTCGGCAGCCCGGAGTCGCATAGTCTGAGCTACCGGATCGATCTCTAGGACCTCCAAGTTCGTCCGTGGCACCAGCCGCCGCTCGCCGAGATAGTTGAGCAGCTGGGGGGCCTCTCGCTCGGCGACTTCGGAAATTCGAGAGATGCTGGCTCCAACTCCCGGGCTGAGGGTGGAGAGCCGTATCTCTCGAGGATCTCGCTCTGAGATACCCGGGAGCGGGTTGCCGTGGGGGCAGGTGGTGGGTCGATTCAACCGTTGCCAGAGTGCCTGCTCAACCACCTCGGAGATGGCGTGTTCGAGGCGCGCCGCCTCTTCATCGGCAACAACCCAATCCAAACCTAGCGCATCGGTTAACCAGCGCTCGATAATCCGATGCCGGCGGACGATCGTCTCGGCCAGCGGGCGCCCCTGCTCGGTCAGCTCGATCTCTTTTTTCGGATTCAACCGGATCAGACCATCTCTCCGCAT
>JBOHUW010000462.1:0-1597 GCA_050734895.1 Candidatus Dormibacteraceae bacterium
CCTCTTCGGCCGCATTCTGCTCCAGGACTTGAAGCAGGCTATCGCTCGCCGAGAGAGAGGGCGAGATCATCGGCCGACGATGATCGTAATTGATGAGTTTGCCGCGCTGCGAGAGCCAGAACAAATTCAGGATCTTCTTCTCCAGGCTCGCTCGGCGGGCGCTGCAATAGTCCTCTCTAGTCAGTTTCTGCCTCGCGATGAAACTTTGAACGCCGCCGTCAAGGGGGCCGGGCTACTTCTCGCTCTACGCACGACCGAGGAGGATGCTCAGCATGTGGCGGGCATGATCGGAACTGAAAAGGCCATCTCAATGACCACTCAGACCACCAATCCTAATCTCTTCGACACTTCGGGCACCACCGGAATGGGGAGTGTGCGCAATGTTGAGCGCTATCTCTTCCACCCTAACTTGATTAAACAACTGCCGGATGCGGCGGCGGTGCTCAAGCTGGATCGGCCCAAATTAGGCAGGATGGAGACGGTAATTCGAATATGGCAGGCGAGCACGGAGTGGAAAGATAACATGATTAGGTTTCCAGGGCTCAATCGGAGGATCGAGGCCAGAGCACTACCACAGCCAAGCTGGCGTGATCGGTTAGCGAGATTGATCGACAGGGAGTCACCGCTGATGGGGTATTTGCTCTGCGAACAATGTGGGCACCAGCGATTACTTCATCACCCTTGGGCTCCCAAGATGATTGCCGAGCATCGTCACTGCTACTATCCAGAGTGTTCTTGTTCTGGTTTTGAGGAGCCATCCTTCGAAGAGATTAGGCCGAGGCGGAGCGGGAACAGCGGTGGCTGACCGCTGTCCTGGTTGTGTTCCATCGCCCGATTAGAAAGTTAAGAACTCCTCATCTAGACGCTTAACCGCAGGGGAATCGTTGTTGCCCAGCCACTGCTTACGCATCCTCACTGCCATCTGTTCGTAACGGGGAGCAGCTGCTTCGCGAGCCCTGCCGAGAGCATTACTGAAGGTGTGAGCTGCGAGCTCGACATTGCCTTGTTGGGCATATACCGGAGCTAGGTGGGCCAGAATGTGGGCTTGCTGAGCCTTCCAGGTGGGATCGACTCGTTCCAAAACTTGTCCAAAAGTCTGAGCCGACTCCTCGTGCTGTCGGAGGTGGAAGAGATTCCACCCTCGGACTATATCCACCTCATCATGGAGGCTCTCTAGCATATAAAGTTCGGAATTTTTTCCTTGCAACCGTCCTAGATGCTGATCAGCGCTCTCGATGTCTCTCGTTGCGGATTGACTTCTCCCCGCAGCGGCAAGGTTATAGGCACGGGAGGAGTAGGTGAGGGCAGCTCCTACCGGGTTAGGTCTCTCTCCAAGTAAGGACTCAGCTTGATCGAAGATAGTCAGCGCCTTCTCTGGCGGACCTTCGTCCCGAACCCGCCAGCCTCGAATGGTGAATAGGATAGACTGCAAGCTGGTGTTGCCGGCACTCTGAGCCATCCATTCTGAAGACTGCCAGTAAAAATCGGCATCGGTCTTCAGCCCGCTCTTCAAAGAGAGGTACCCGGCCAGGAAAGCCACCTCTCCAGCCATTGATAAGACGTGTGTAGAAAACTTCGGCGGAACTCTGAGTAGGAC
>JBOHUW010000463.1:0-1595 GCA_050734895.1 Candidatus Dormibacteraceae bacterium
CCCATTTGGTGTGGGATCCGAGTGGCAACCCTGAGAATCTTGCCACCGACAGCAATGCTGACCTTCTCTTGCGTGCTCGCAAACATGCCACCGCTGCCCTGCACTCGGGCATCACCACTGTTCGCGACCTCGGCGACCGGGACTTTGCCACTCTCCAGCTACGCAATGAATACCAGGCCGGCCAAGGAATCGGGCCCGAACTGCTCGTGGCCGGACCGCCGATCACCCGCACTGGCGGACACTGTTGGTACCTAGGGTGCAAAGTCGATACCATCGATGCACTTATTGCCGCGGTACAGGAACGAGCCGACCGAGGCGTCGATTGGGTCAAGGTTATGGCCACTGGAGGGTTTCGCACCCAAGGTTCTGACCCCTTCGTTCCGCAGTACACCGTCGAACAATTGACAACGCTCGTTCATGCAGCCCACGAACACGGAATGCCCATCGCTGCCCACGCTCACGCCACGAGCGGGATCGCCGCCGCGGTGGCAGCGGGAGTGGACGGCATTGAGCACTGCACGTTCGTGAGTGAACAGGGCGCGGTCCTGGATCAAGCAACTGTAGAAGCTATGGCAGCCCGAGGAATCTGGGCTGGCATTACCATCGCCCAACCACGTGACGACTTGTCGTCGACAACGCTGGCGATTCTGGAGAAAAAATGGGGCAACGTTCGAACTCTCATGCATTCGGGAGTTCATGTCGTTTTCTCCACTGATGCCGGAATTTACTCGACCAAACCCCATGACGTGCTCGCCAAGGAATTGATCTACGTTGCCAGCCAAGGATTTACTAATCTTGAAGTTCTCACCGCGGCAACCTCGATCGCTGCCGACTCCTGCCACGTTGGCCACCGAAAGGGTCGCATCGCCCCCCACTACGACGCCGATGTCATCGCCATCCCCGGCAATCCACTCCGGAACATCAACGAACTCCTAAACATCCAAGCCGTCTTCCGCGCAGGACATCGTGTGCGCTGAGGCTACGACGAGTCATCGCTGGCCGCCTGCAAGGGCCAAACTAAGTGCAGAGATTTTTGAATCCATATACCCCTTCACGGTCTCTTGTTCATGTGGCCTGCAACCATCTGGCCTTAAACGGCGATCACTGGACACAAAGCAACATTCAAGGAGACTGAAACGATGTTCTATCAGAAAAACCTGCCCATCTGGGAGCAGTTGATTCGGATTGCGGTTGGCGTCGGGTTGATCGGGTACGCGTGGGCCGGTCATCTGCCCTTTCTCGCCGCCCTCATCCTGACCGTGACTGCGATCACGCTGGTGGCGACCGGCTTTTTTGGCTTCTGTCCTGCATGCGCTCTGCTTGGACGGAAAGTGAAGAGCCAACGGGAATAGACTCCCGGAGTGCGTCCCAATCCAGAGCTAGTTGAGGCAGCGCGCCAGGGCGATGTCGAGGCACTGGGCGAACTGCTCGCCCAGTGCCATCCCGATGCACGCCGCTTCGCCCGCTCACTCTGCCCCACACCCGAGGATGCTGAGGACGCGGTCCAGGAGACGCTGTGGATCATCTCGCGCCGGATCGGAGCGTTGCGCGTAACAGCCGCTTTCACGACCTGGCTCTTCCGGCTGGTCAAGCAT
>JBOHUW010000464.1:0-1591 GCA_050734895.1 Candidatus Dormibacteraceae bacterium
TCGGTACGCTCTTCAAGATAGATGATTTCGACCAACCCCTCGATCAGCAGCTTCATCTCGGAGGCTCCTCCCTTGATCATCTCTAGACCTGGCCGCATCATCGAAGGTACCGGGCCATAGTCCCCTTCCAGGAGCATAGGCAGATAGCCATTGATTAGTCCCAGTGGGCGGCGCAACTCGTGAATGGTCAGTTGCAGAAAGTCGTATTTTAAATCGACCTCTTCACGTAGCTTGGCAGACTCCCGATCAACAGCGATGCGCCCGCCATCGATCACGGGCGAGAAAAGAAACTTGACCCTCTGGGCAATCCGCGTCATTAAATTAGCCCCAGCGGGCATGGAGATAGGCTGTTCAATCCCCGTAGAAGAATGGACAATTCTATAATCATTGGTTAGGATAGTTTCAAGCATGCAATACCTACCCTGGAGAGGAGAACGCCAGCAGATGAGGCAAGTTTTCAGGCAGGAGGGAAAGAATGCCGCAGCTGAATGAGCAATTAAGGCAAGCTAGAAAACAGCGAGGTTGGCGGCTGAAGGATGTTGTTGCCGAGATCGACCGGCTCGGTAGGTACCTTGGAGATCCTCCTAGGCTGGGAGTTGAGGAGAATGCTATCGGCCGGTGGGAGCGGGGCGTGGTAGAGCCGAGTGATTTCTACAAGGCTCGGATTTGTCTGGTATACAAAGTTGAGAGTCCTGAGGAGCTGGGCTGGGGCAGTTTGCCAGTGCTTCTCAGGGCAATAGAGGGAATGAAAAAACATCTTCCATCCGAGCCTATGGGGGAATTAGCTGCCATGAACAATGACAGGAAGGAGGATAGCTTGACCCGGCCATTTGATCCGTCAAGGCGCACTACTTTGCGTCGACTCCTGGAGACGGGGGGCTTTGCGGCCACCGCTCTCCCATCGCTCGCTGGCGCTGAGATATTGGAGCGGCAACTTGGGGCAAATCCCGATCCCTCTAAACTGAGTCAGGATTCCTATCACGCGTTGGAGCAGCTTGTGGTCAACTGCTGGCAGCTGCTCGATCAGGGAAGCCCGGAAGTATCTAAGCGAGTTCTGGATGCAGTTCTATCCCATCTGATGGAAATCGCTCCGGGGAATAGGGAGGTAGCGAAGCTGGCCGTTTATGGGTTACACCTTCGCAGCATACTCTGCGCTCATTTACTCCAGCTCAACGATAAGATCGCCTCGTGTCAGCAGGCAGTTCAATATGCTGGCCTTTCTGGTGATCCCAGCGCACTTTCAGTAGCCTTAACGGAGCTGGCTTTTGGTTACAGGTATGCGCATAATCCAGTGCAGTCACTGGCAGCTTGCGAAGCAGCGCTTCAAAGTTGTGGTCAAGCATCGCCATTGCTGCGCTCGCGTCTCTACGCCGCGTCTGCGGCTGCCTATGGCCAAGCTGGTCGAGCAACCGAAGCTAAACACTACATTAGCCTGGCATATGAAGGGTTCCCCACTACCCCTGAGCGGGATCCGCATTATACGTTCGCAGAAACAACCGGGATCTCTATAATCGCCTTCTACGAGGGGATTATGCATCTTGAGCTAGGCCAGCCAAAAGAAGCCGACCGGGCGCTGGAGAGCTACCTGCAG
>JBOHUW010000465.1:0-1591 GCA_050734895.1 Candidatus Dormibacteraceae bacterium
CCGGTCATTCCTAGCCCCAGCTAGCACTTTCATGCTAATCGGATCGGTGATGGCTATCTCGGAATCGACCAGTCGATAGACTTCTTTGCAGACGTCAGAGTCGGTGCCTCTGAGAAATTCGACCCACGCCGAGGTGTCGATTAGAATCAAAGGTTGGCTGGCCGAGATTCGCGTAATTCTGCAAGATCCGCATCCCACCCCGACCCCATTAGCTTCCGCGCAGATTCAACGTCAAGCTGTACAGAAAGCTCTCGTAGGGCGAAGTTGACTGCCTCTCGCTTGGTACGCAGCCCAAAACGGTTCATAACAATGCCGCAGGCGCGATTGTCGATGTCAATGTTGGTGCGTGACATACACCTATAATGCCCCAATCATTCAAAGATGCGGACCGGTATCGGTTTCCCTACTGATTGCTCTCTGGCTGGGTGGTGCAGTTGTGTCAGCGGAAGGAGGGCGCGAGAGAGAGAAACCCTGCAGTTTCCGAGATACGCCCGATCGACCCGATCGAATAGAGAGTCCTGTTATATGTTTTATGCTCCATTCTTCCGGCTGTTCTTTAGGATCCATTACATCAAAGTTAACATCCTGTATGAGGGGGCTCAAGGCACTAATAACTGCCTTGTCAAGCAGATAATTCCCGCTTAAGGCGGTGATACTGACGCCCTCAGAGGTCTCATTAGGGGTCCCCTTTTGCGAGGCTTTACGCTCAGCTTTTAGACCAATGTCACCTAGGATTTTGACAAGGTCGACATCATATTCCGATTGGATTGTCGAGCCCTTATGAGCTGTTAGGACTTCTTTGACCTTCGAATTGAAGGCCCGATATGCCTGAACGAGAGGGGGAGGCACGAGATTGGGATCTGCTTTTTTACCAGGAGAGGAGGATTGCCAATTCATACCCAACATAGCCTCAGCAATCTCTGCTGACCTGCGGTCAAGAGCTCCAAGGGCAGCATAACTCACAGAATCACCTTTATCGCTCCGAATGCGAAATTCCATAGCATAAACATATGCACTTGAGATGGACGCTGAGCGGACAAATTCTCCATCTATAGAGCTTCGTGGTGATCTACCCGGACTTGCCGATAGCTTCTGCATTGCATCAACGCCCAAGCTTTTCCTCCAAAGCTATCGTCCGAAGGCGCCCAGTAGCAATTAGTCGCTCTGCCTGATCGCGAATCTTCACCTCCCACAGCTGAGTCGTCCGACCCTGATTGAGCGGCATCGCCACGGCGTAAAGCCGGCCGCTGCGCACCGCGCGGAGGAAGCTGGTCGAGTTTTCCAGGCCGACCACAATCTGATTGCGGGGACGAGCGGCGATCGCGGCTCCAATCGAGGCCAGAGTTTCGACCACCGAGCAGTAGAAACCACCATGGACGATGCCCTGGGCCTGATGGTGGCGAGGGCTAACCTCCCACTCGGCGTTCACACGCTCGGCACTGGCTTCGGTCAGGGTAATGCCCATCTCCTTCGCCCAGGGGGATTCAAATGCGGATAGTTCAGACGCTGATTCGTTCATTCAAGGATAAGGATATAGAATCGGATCGCCGAACTTCTGACTCGAGACCCTACGTTCAGCTAAGGTGAGGAA
>JBOHUW010000466.1:0-1587 GCA_050734895.1 Candidatus Dormibacteraceae bacterium
TTTCTAAGCATGCTGTCAATTCGTCTCGATTGGAGGCCTTGCCCGCCGCAATGCTGGATCCGAGATTGACCGGCTTGACGAACACCGGGTATCCGAAGTTATCCTCTATCTCCTGGAGTAAGCTTGGCAACTCTGCCTGCCAGCGAGCCCGGGCGACCACCAGGTCACGCAGCACCGGCAGTCCAGCTGCCCGCATGACCGTCTTGCCCAGCGATTTGTCCATAGCGATTGCCGAAGCGGCAACTCCGCTGCCGGTATAGGGAAGGCCGGCCAACTCGAGCAACCCCTGCAACGCACCGTTCTCACCATTGCCGCCGTGGGTCGTCAAAATAGCAACGTCAAGTGGTATCACCGTTCGCCGCTTGCCCCCACCTCCCCACCAACCCCCACCGCGAGCCGGAGTCACCACCAACCCTCGGTTAGTCGGATCAAGGTTGAGGCCGGCCGGCTCGGCGAGATGCACCAGCTGATCTAGCTCCTGGAAGTTGCCCAGCTTGGTTAAGCCCTCACCCGTAAACCATTGGCCAGCCTTAGTGATGTAGAGTGGTATGACCTCATGATGGGTCGCCGCGAGGACCGCCATCACCTGGTGGGCACTAATTACCGAGACCTCGTGCTCAACCGACTCGCCTCCAAAGATCACGGCTATTCGTTGAGGGGGAAGGCCAGGGTTCTGCATCGACGAGTCAGTATACTTCTCTTTGATCGGCCGAGGCAAGATTGGCCGCTAGACTTCGTGCTTCCATCTGCCCACCCACTCTACCTCCGGCTCCAACTCCACGCCAAAGCGCTCAACTACCACCGCCTGAATCCTTCGAATCAAGCAATCGACCTGGATCGCGGTTGCCCCCCCGGTGTTAAGGATGAAGTTGGCATGTTGCCGGGAAACTTGGGCCGCCCCCTCACTTGCCCCCTTCAGACCAGCCGCCTCGACCAACCGGCCGGCCGAATCGCCGGGGGGATTTTTGAACACACTGCCGCAGCTCTTAGCCTGGATCGGTTGACTAGCGGTGCGCTGCTCTACCCATCGAGCCATCTGCGCCCGAGACACCGCACCATCACCGGGGAAGAGCTGGAACCACGCCCCAAGCACCAACGAGCCGCGCAGCCGACCGAGGCGCAACGCCGAGGTGCGGTAGCCAAGAGCCAGCTGCTCGGCTCCCCATCGCTGCTCGCCCATTCCGGGAGTAAAGCCGACCGCCTCGATCAGGACATCGGAGAGCTGCCCCTCCCAACAGCCGGCATTCTGATAAACCGCTCCACCCACCGTTCCAGGCACCCCAATCGCCCATTCTAGGCCGGTCAAATTATTCGCCACGCTCGCCCTCGCCAACCGCAGCATCTTCAGCCCGGCCGCGGCATAGACTCGCTCCCCACTCACCCTGAACTCTCGATCGACACAGCGAATAACCAACCCCTCAACTCCATCGTCATGCACTAGGAGATTGGTCCCGGCCCCCAGCAGGAGGTAAGGGATGGAGCGCCGCTGGCAATTTTCGAGCAGCTCCACCGGGGCTGAAGATTCAACGAAAAACTCGGCCGGACCACCGATGTTGAAGGAGGTATGGCGCGCCAGCGGATGAGCAG
>JBOHUW010000467.1:0-1585 GCA_050734895.1 Candidatus Dormibacteraceae bacterium
GGCTAGAATACAGTACCGTGGGTTCCGTGTCAAGCCATCTTTATCAGGAGTTTCCCCAGAATTTCTCAGCCCTCCCAGCCAAGGGTCAACTCCAGTTGTAGGCTGGCGGGTGGCGTTTCGGGTGAACTGAAGGTAGCTTGGGAGAGAATTCTTCTGATCCCATCAGCGAGCGCGTAGAACCGGAACGGCGGAATACCAAAGAAGCGCTGGGAGATGATGAGCAGCTTCTCGCATAGGATGCGGAGCTTCATCTGCTGTCCGAGATAGGTGGCGGCGAAGTAAGCTGCCGCCGTCACGAGTATTACTAAGTTCTTCAGCCTCTGGTACTTCATCACGCGGATATCTTCTAAGTTGTAGCTCTGTTTGATGCAGCGAAAAGTTTCCTCAATTTTCCAGCGCGTCAGATAGATTTGCACGATCCACCAAAGGGATTGTGAGTCCTTGGCTGCGATGGGCAGATCGGTCAGCAACATCAGTGGTGCCTCGCCAAAGCCGGCCACCACCACCAACCAGAGTTGCTCAGGTCGGCCGGACAGATGAATCGGCTCGGCGCCGTAGCGTAACTCATAAGTCTTCTCCTTCCCATCCTGAATTTTAAGGATGCGTGCCTGATGACGAAGCCGGCAGCGGCCAGCCACCTCGGCCACGCTGCCTTGCAGGTTCCGCCGATCGATCACCGTACGCTTGCCAGTGGAGCGGATGACGAAGTGTTCGCCCCGGTCTAGCAGGGGTTCCAGCAACCTCTTGCGGTCGCCGCCGCGATCCATCGTCCAAATTCCTCGGCCCTGGCTGTAGGTCCGGATCAGGTCGACAGCAGCCAGCACTTCCGTGTTCTCGCTGGTGAATTCCTGCGCCTCCACCGAGAACAGTTTCTGATAGAGAGGGACGATCTCGCTGCCGTTCACCTCGGCCGCGGTCACATCGCAGAGCCAGTAGCCCTGGTGCAGTTCGCCCGTGCTGCCGTCCCGCACGATAGCCAAGTGCTCCATCTTTTGGGCATACTCTTTGCGGATGTCGCTCAGATCTAGCGCCAGCACCGTGTGGGGCTGGATACGCGGGCTGCCCATCCTTACTAACTGCTGAGTAAGTTCCTTCTCTAGCTCTGCTTTCTTCAAATTGCGCGAGAGACGCTTCTCAGTTCTGATAAGGGAAATATCTTCCTTCAGACAACGTCCGATGTTACTCAGCTTCACATCCTGACTCGACTGGATGCCGAACAGCATCTGCGATACGAACCCGCCGAGCGGCTTCGATAGGCCCGCACATAGTTCGCAGGAGAACTTCGTCAACTGCGCTTTCAGTCGGGACCGCACTTTGCTATCGTGCATGGGGACGTCTCCTGGGTGGCTTGGATTTTCTGGCAAAAAACCCTTCTACCACGGATTTCGTCCCTCCCACTTTGGTATCCCGGCAATCGACTGATCTGTCTGGGCTTAACCTATCGGACCGTCAGATTCTGGGGAAACTCCTGTCTGGGTATAGGTCTTGTTGAAATTGGATGCGCCGGTGAAGGGTAGGCCGGGATTGGTCGGCTCGGGGAAAAGCGCCATGATGTTTTTGGCAATCGGGTTGATCTGGCTGGCTG
>JBOHUW010000468.1:0-1581 GCA_050734895.1 Candidatus Dormibacteraceae bacterium
GTCTGATGGAGAGCATCAAGAATAGCTACGGTTCGAGGATCATCCTCGCCGAAGAGCCGAATCTCTCTCTCTAAAGCCTCCAACTCCAGTAGGTAAGCTCGACTCTTTCCGGTTAGGTGCATAGCCGCCGTCCGCAGCGCCGACTCGTCCTCCAGCCTCTGATTGGACATTGTAATCATCGCTCCTGTTCTGCTTTTGATCATTATCTTCTCTCTTCACTCCAAACCATGAAGACTGCAGGCCCGGGGGATAAACCCCGAACCTACAGCTTTGCTACCCAACCCCTCTGGCCAAGGGAGGGCTTGCTTGATATTCAATTAAGCAGTAATATGAGGATATCCTGAATGTTGAAATGCCGATAGTCGCATGCCTAATGTCAAGTTTCGGGGGGCAGAGTATGGTAAGTAATGAAACAGAGTAAGTCTCGGCTTCTGCCTAATATTCAGCTTCGAGAGGCTCGTCGTCGACGGGGTTGGAGCCAGGAGGATGAGGCTCAGGCTCTCCAGGAATTGGCCATTGCCGAAGGCTACCCTGCCCTCGGCATTGATGGCAATACGATCAGTCGATGGGAGCGTGGTAAGCAGCAGCCGCAGGCTCATCACGCTTTTTTGCTCAGCAAGCTGCATCAGAAATTGCCTGCAGAGTTGGGGGTCAGGGGCCGAGAGGGCCCCTTGCGCGAGGGGCTGACCTCTGCTCCGTCTGGGTCTCTCGTCGTATCGCGCGCGTCGGGACGCCACGGTTCGAATTCCCCCGTGGCCGCGCTCTCGGCTCTGGATACCTCAGCCCGCTTCGATCCTGATCATTGGGAGCGATTGTTCCGAGCCATCGGTAACCCTCGGGTGGTTGATGAGTCTCTGATCGAGTCCTGTGAGACTCAAACCAGAGCTCTTTTTGAACTGGCCTTGGCTATTCCCGCTGCTCACCTCTCTCCTCATGTCACGCTTCACCTGGATAATCTCACCGATATCCTGAGCAGTACAGCGGCTTCTGGTCTCCGTCATCGGTTGGTGGTCACTACCGGGGAGGCAGCGATGTTGGCCGGGTGGTTGGCTTGGGATCGGGGAGATGCGGCCAATTCGCAGCGGCTTTACCGGGTGGCTGTAGAAGTCGCCCGTGAGACGAAGGACTCCGACATCTTGGCTTGCTGCCTGGGTTCTATGAGCTATGTTCCGAGTCGCGCCGGAGAGCATGGCCAGGCGATTGATCAGTTGAAGCAAGCCTTGGATCAGGCTAAACTCAACTCTTCAACTGTTACCTATGCTTGGCTGGAAGCTCGCTTGGCCGAGGAGTTGGCCGGCTTGGGAGATGACGGGTCGCTGTCTCTGATCGAAAGCAATCAGGCCCGCTTCAGAGCCTTGGAGTGGGGCAAGGAGCGGGTTTGGACCAACTTTCTCACCCCAACGCGGGTAGCCAATTTCCAGGTCAATGCGTATCTCGCACTGGGTCGATACGAAGAAGTTGAACCTCTGGCAATATCCGCGCGGCAGTCGGTTGAGTACGCCAGCCTCCGCCCGGTGGTGTTGGCCGATGCAGCTACACTGCGACTCCACCAAGGCAACTACGAGGAGGGGGTGGAATTGG
>JBOHUW010000469.1:0-1580 GCA_050734895.1 Candidatus Dormibacteraceae bacterium
TGGTTAGGCTGGTCAGAATCATGCATTTTCTGGATGAGCATATTCTTTGGAGAATCCAAAACGTTCTTGGGTCGAGTTGGTCACAGTTCGAAGGTTATAGGAAGCTTGATGACCCGCTAGGTTTCGCGCGTGCAGAACTTTATGATATTCAGTTATCGCTAATTGGTAGAAGTCGACAGTATGAACGTAGCGCGCGGGGAGCTCCGCATCCGCTCGCGACGGTATACAGTATCATTGCGCATGAGCTTTACGATTTTGTCGCTTCGGAGCGGTCACTGGTTCGGGAGCTACCTGAAGACGTCAAGGTGCGTCTAGAAGAGATCGCGGTGTCGGTGGCGGGTGGTCCGGTAATTCGACTCCTGGAAAAGCAGGAATTCACCTCGTCGTACGAGGTACTCAGCTTATGGGCGAGGATACGAAGAGCCGTCGGGACTGGTATAGAAAGTGCCGACCCTTTAGAAAAAACAGCGACAGCCCTAGTTAAGATTGCGGTTCTCGTGATACTTATTTACCTGGTGAGCCGCGGCCACGCTGATCTTCCTGCCTTAATAAGATCGTTGTTGAAATAGCGCATATTTGAAAGGTGCACAATGAGCCTGTACCGCTGTAACGTACGTTCAGCAGCAAGACGTCCTTATGGGCATGGTGTCAAAATTCAAAATCAAGAAATCAAGAAGCTGTAAGAGTACGAGCGTCTCTATAATGGCAGGATCCCGGAGGAACTCCCGTGGGAACGGGCACGCGGGGGGCACGAACCATGCTCACAGATCCTGCACGCTGGGGCTCGTGTGGCATCCCGTCGATCTGGCGGAGCCCGACCGCGCGGCGATCCGGGGGCACCTCAATGCGACCAGCAACGGCCTCGCGTAGCTCTGCCCCCGTGTCGCCGTGTGGTAGCCCTGGGGGGAGGTCGACGGGATGCCACACCCTGTCCACCCGGCCCAGCCCAGGGCCGCGCTTGTGGCAGGCCATCCCGGAGATCTGCCAGCCCGGCGAGGGCAGGTTTTGTTTGGACGGCGCTGCGCTTGCTGATGTAGCGCCGCTGAGAGAAATGCCCGGCCAGGACTTCGACGGTCGGTATGGGCTATCGCCTGCGAGAACGGTCGGTGATGTTGGTCAGCGTTGGGTGACGTGATCTGTACTCGATTTGTACGACGGCTGCGCCGGGACTCGCCTATTGGGGCGTACGCCACATAGGCCAAAAGGGTGGACCGCCTCCTGGCCAGATCAGCTCGTCAACGACCTTAAACCCATGCCGATAATAGAGTGCGTGGTTTCGGGGACTGGTTGCCTCCAGGTACGCTGGCACACGTTCAGTGTCGCAACGTCGCAACATGTCACCGAGGAGCGCGGTGCCATATCCTTTTCCTTGGCTAGCAGGATCGGTCCCGATGTACGCGAGATAGTAGTGCGACTCGGGTTGTTCCTTGTGTTTTGTCTCCATCAGCCTTAGCATCCGCAATGCCCGCGGGAGGTGTCCCGCGCACGCACGCACCATGACGGGGAACAGCGGCAGCATGCCCCGTACCGAGGCCTGCCACTTGCCGGGAGGAGCCCACAGCGCGCCCGCCGCTCCATCC
>JBOHUW010000470.1:0-1574 GCA_050734895.1 Candidatus Dormibacteraceae bacterium
GTCGAGCCCTTGTTCGGTGTACTTTTCAAGGTGATCCGCCCACCGTGGAGGTCCACGATCTTGCGAACCAGATATAGCCCCAGTCCGAGGCCCGAAGAAGTGGCGGTAGCTCCGCGTTGCCAGCGCTCGAAGATCCGATCTGTCTCCGATGCCTCGATGCCCGGGCCTTGGTCACTCACGGCGATCATCAACTCTGGATTAGCCTTGACCGTAATCCGGACCTTAGATTGATCGGGACAGTATTTAATCGCGTTTCCCACCAAATTGATCAACGCCAACCGCAGCAGATGGCGATCAACTGTAACCAGGATGTCGGGCTCGGGTAGTCGCTGCTCGATCTCGATCTTCTTGATCAAGAGTTCAGCTTCGGTGGTAGCCACGACCTCCTTGATAAGCTGTCCTATGCGGATAGGCTTACGGCGTAGAGCATCGACATGGTCTTCAAGGTAGATGATTTCGACCAATCCCTCGATCAGTAGCTTCATCTCGGCGGCTCCTGCCTTGATCATCCTTAATCCTGACCGCATCTGTTCCGGTACCGGGCCATAGTCGCCTTCCAGGAGCATAGGCAGGTAGCCGTTGATCAACCCTAGCGGACGGCGTAGCTCGTGAATGGTCAGTTGTAGAAAATCGTTTTTTAGATCGATCTGTTCAAGTAGCTTGACGTCCTCCCGATCAGCAGCTGTGCGCCCGCCATTGCTCACCGGCGAGAAAAAGAGCCTGATCCTCTGAACTATCCTCTTCATCAAATTAGCATCACTGGATATTGAGTGTTCAATTTCTATGGGAAAATGAACATTTTTATCATCATTTGCTAGGATAATTTCAAGCATGAAGCACCTACCCTGGAGAGGAGAACTACATAAGATGAGACAAATTTATGGACAGAGGGTAAGGAATGCCACCTTCGAATGAGCAACTAAGGCAGGCTAGAGAACAGCGAGGGTGGCGGCAGAAGGATGTTGTAATCGAGATTGACCGGATGGGTCAGTACTTTGGAGATCCCTCTAGGCTTAGAACTGAGGAGAGCGTCATCAGTCGGTGGGAGCGAGGCGTAGTAGAGCCGAGCGATTACTACAAAGCTCGGATTTGTCTGGTATACAAAGTTGAGAGGCCTGAGGAGCTGGGCTGGAGCAGCTTGCCAGGGCTTCTCAGGGAAATAGAGGGGCTGAAAAGGCATCTCCCATCCGAGCCTATGGGGGAATCTGTTGCCATGAACAATGACCGCGAGGAGGAGAGTTTGACCCGGCCATTCGATCCGTCAAGGCGAAGTACTTTGCGTCGACTCCTGGAGACTGGGGGCTTTGCGGTCGCCGCTCTCCCATCGCTCGCTGGCGCTGAGATATTGGAGCGACAGATTGGGGGAACCCCCGATCCCCACAAACTGAGCCAGGATTCCTATCAAGCGCTAGAACAGCTTGTGGTCAACTGCTGGCAGCTTATTAATCAGGGAAGCATGGAGGTCTCTGGTCGAGTTTTGGATGCAGTTCTACCTCATCTGATAGAAATCGCTCCGAAAAATAGGGAGGCGGCAAATCTGACTGTCCATGGGTTGCGGCTTCGCAGCATACTCC
>JBOHUW010000471.1:0-1553 GCA_050734895.1 Candidatus Dormibacteraceae bacterium
CCTATCGTTGAGAGGGCAATTAAGTTGCGCCAGCAATCCGAAATGAGCCTGGGTGATGCAATCGTTGCAGCCACTGCACTGGAATGCGACTGCAAATTATGGACAGCCAACGAACAAAATTTTGACCAGATAGAAGGATTGTCTATAACTAATCCCCTAACAGGCAAGAGCACTGCACAATAAGAACAACTATTCAAGCGGCAACCTGGACTCGCCGCCCACTACAAGCCCGAAGCATGATTCGGGCTTCCTTCCGTGCACCAACTAACCAAGCTCCCGGCAGCCAACCAACTAGCCCGATGATGGTCAAGGAGACCACCAACACGGCAACGACCACGAGAACAAAAGTGAGCAAGGTGAGAACGAGCGGGCCATCGAAATCGAGTGGGTTCCAGCTAACTTGCACGAAGTTAGCTGTAGCCATCAATATCAGAGGATGTACCAGATAGACCCCCAAAGAACGTTGAGCAAGTAACTCCAGCTTTCCCTCGATCGATGAAAACCTCTGTCTGATCAGGGGAGCCATCGACATCAACGCCGCAATCACCACCACAGAGAGGAAGAAATTCGAGGGACGGAAAATCTCATCATAGCCATGAGCATTCGCCTTCAAGGTGTCGAATACCGCCAACGGCGCCACTATAGCCAACCCTGATATCACCCAATCCCTATGCGATGCCAACCACTCCATTAGTGGACGCCGATACCAAGCCGCATTCACTCCCAGCGCATAGTAGCCAATCCACCAGATCCCAAACCACTGAGCCTGGTAGCCAAACAGAATCTCCAAAGGAGCCGCAGGATGCCATCCCGACGCCCGAATTGCAGTCAGCATAAGCTGGAGCGGGATCGCGACCGCCAGCAGAACCGCAGCCGCCCGCCGGTTACGGGGAAATATCATGTAAAGCAGATAGAATTGACAGGCCACACCGAGGAAATACAGATGGCCAGCGATGGTACCGTTCCAAATCAGCTCCAGTACACTCTGGATTGAATGGACAGAAACTATGCCGATTGCTACGTAAACCCCCAAATAAATTAGTACCCAAGACAGAAATGGTGCCACTACACGGCGCACGCGTCCAATCGAGAAACCCCAGGGATCGAAGCCTTTATTAAGCAGGGTAGATACCAGCACGTAACCGGTGAGAAATACGAATACCGGAACGCCAAAGCGCATAAAGCGATCCAGCGAAGAGTAAATTAGGGTTGCCGCCGGTTTGCTGAGCCCCATCCAGGCAACGCTGTGGACCATCACGACGCTAACCATTGCGACAACCCGAAGCAAGTCTGCCTCGACCAACCGACGGCCCCTGGAATTATTGGCTGCCCTGCCCCCGTGCTTTCCTATTTGTCCGATAGTGCTCTGCATGCATCCATACTGGCGTACCTCCATAGCAAATATCCGAGCAGGAAGATAATAGTTTTGTAATGAATCAAATCGAACTGTTTGGCCCCCCGCCTCCATCCGACCCGGAACAGCAACCCGATGCACCACTAGCCAGTCGTCTCCGTCCCCACCGCTTCGAAGATCTAATCGGCCAGCTCGAGGT
>JBOHUW010000472.1:0-1552 GCA_050734895.1 Candidatus Dormibacteraceae bacterium
GCTCACCCGGGCAGTGGATGAGAGGCTGTGGATCCTCTCTCGGCAGGGTCGCTCCAGCTTTGTTCTTACCGCCCGGGGGCATGAGATCGCGCAGATCGCCAGTGCCCTGGTACTCCGGCCAGGCCAGGATTCGGCTTGGCCTTATTACCGCGATATGGGAGTCGGGTTGGCGCTTGGGGTAACCCCTTATGAAATTTTCTTGGGGGCGATGGGGCGAGCCGCCGATCCGCACAGTGGAGGGCGGCAGCTGACCATGCACCTCGCCTCTCCGGAGCTTCGCATTGGCAGCATATCCAGCGCCATTGCCGCCCAGCTGCCGCATGCGGTGGGGGCGGCCTACGCGGCCTGGGTTAGGGAGGAGGAGAGCATCGCCTTCTGCTGGTTTGGTGAGGGGGCGGCTTCCGAGGGGGCGACCCATGAGGCGATGAATCTAGCCGGGATTCACCGCCTGCCGGTGATCTTCATCTGCGAGAATAACAGGTTGGCGATCAGCGTTCCGCTCTCCCTCCAGATGCCGATTGAGTCGGTGGCCGAACGAGGTGTCGCTTACCGGATGCCCGGGATCAGTGTGGACGGGACCGACGCGCTGGCCGTGCATGAAGCAGTATCTGCCGCAGCTGCACGGGCCCGCCATGGCGAAGGGCCCTCATTGATCGAGGCCCGGGTACCACGTATGGTCTCCCACTCCTCCCAGGATGACGATGCCTACCGCACCGAGGCAGATCGGACGCTGGCGATGGGGCAGGATCCGCTGCCTCTCCTCCAGACGGAGCTGATCCGGCGTGGGTTGTTGAGCGAGGCTGAGATAGAGGAGTTGCGCGGGCGGCTAGCCTCTCAGGTGTTGGCCGATGCAGATCGGGCCTGGGAGCAGCCTCAGCCCTCCCCGGAACGGGCTCGTCGTTGGTTATTTGCGGAGGAGTGATGGCTGAGATCACTATGGTGGAGGCGATCCGGCAGGCTATGGTCGAGGAGATGCGGCTTGATGATGCCGTGGTCGTTCTGGGGGAGGACATTGGACTTAAGGGGGGAGTATTTAAGGCCACCGCGGGGTTGCTCGAGGAGTTCGGGGCCCGTCGGGTTTTGGATACCCCGATCGCCGAATGCGTGATCGCTGGGGCGGCGATTGGGGCGGCGATGATGGGGCTGCGTCCGATTGCCGAGTTTCAGTTTGCCGACTACATGCATCCGGCGCACGATCAGATTGTCAATCAGGCGGCAACCATCCGCTGGCGAACGGTAGGTCATTTTGAAGTGCCGGTAGTCTTCCGCGCCCCCTTTGGTGGGGGAGTGAGCGGGGGCATCTATCACTCTCAGAGTGTGGAATCGCTTTATTGCCATATCCCTGGTCTCCAGGTAGTGGTTCCGGCGACTCCTCGCGATGCTAAGGGGCTGCTCAAATCGGCTATTCGCTCCAACGACCCGGTGCTCTTCTTCGAGCATAAGAAGAGCTATCGGCGATATCGGGAGGAGGTTCCGGCCGAGGAGTTGATCCCGATTGGGGTGGCTCGGCTGGATCGTCCCGGACGCGATCTCTCGATCTTTACCTATGGGG
>JBOHUW010000473.1:0-1550 GCA_050734895.1 Candidatus Dormibacteraceae bacterium
TGGTCGGAGCGGTGATGCTCGGCAGCCCCAAGGGGCGAAAGCGGCTGCTGGCGATGATCCGCCAAGGCCAGCCGGTAGAAGGCCAGAGAGAGGAGCTGCTGACCGCCGGGCTGTAAACGGTTACACTGACCATTGAGTTATGTCTTCCCGTCCGCCGCGCAATCCCTTTGAGGCATTCGGGGCTGGTGGCCCCACCTTGCCTGACATGAGCGAGCTCAGGATTCCCCGTCCTCCACGTCGATTCTGGTTTGGACTGGCCCTGATCGGGCTGGCTGTAGTGGTCATATTCCTGGGCGCTCCGGTAGTTGGTGCTATTACCGACTATCAGTGGTTTGCGGCGCTCGGTTACGGCAGCGTTTATGCCACCCGCTTTTATCTCCAGCTGCTGCTCTTCTTTGGTGGTTTGGGAATTGCCCTCGCTTTTGCCCTGGTCAATGTCGGACTGGCGGTGCGGGCCCGCGGCCGTGCCGCCCTCCGCCGGGTGGGCATCAGCCAGCCGGGACTGCCGGGCGGCCCGGGGGTGATCGCCCTGATCGTTTCAGTCCTATTGGCGATCAGCCTGGCCTTTGCCGCTCGGGGCTCCTGGCAGCATTTGCTGCTCTTCAGCCATCCAGTGATGGGTGGAATTAGGGAGCCGGTTTTTAATCTGGACGTCGGTTTTTATCTTCTCCAGCTACCTTTCCTGCAGGATCTCCAGGGTTGGCTGGAATCGTTGGGTTTCGTCACCCTGCTGATCGTCTTTGGACTTTATGCCTGGCGCGGGGATCGCTTCGATTTGCGGATCAGCCCCCGGGCTATTGCACATCTCTCGCTGCTCCTGGCCCTGCTTGCTCTACTCCTGGGAGCGGGAGTTTGGCTGGGCCGTCTGAGCCTTCTCTCCGGCAAGGACAGCGTGGTTACCGGAGCCGGTTTTGCCGATATTCATGCCCGTCTGCCGCTGATGACGGTGCAGGTGGTTGTAGCGGTGGTGCTGGCGGTGGTGCTAATCATTAACCTCCGGCTGCGCCGGCTCCGAGTTATCGTCGGCTGTTGCGCTCTCTGGGTTCTGGCCGCAATTGTTGTTGGAATCTATCCCGCATTGGTTCAGGGAATCTCGGTCCAGCCGGCCGAGCTGAGTCAGGAGCAGCCTTATATTCAGCGGGAGATCGCTTTCAGCCGCCATGCCTACGGACTGGATCAAGTTCAGAATCAGCAGTTCGGCGGCGATCAGCCGCTCACCCCGAGTGAGGTAGCGGCCGATCAGACAACTATCAACAACCTCCGTTTGTGGGATAAGGATCCGCTGCAGCAAACCTACACTCAGCTGCAATCGATTCGAACCTACTATGGCTTTCCCAATATTGATCTCGATCGCTATACAATCAACGGCAACTATCAGCAGCTGGAGATCGGGGCTCGAGAGATGGATCAGAGCAAGCTTCAGGCGCAAGGCCTAACCTGGGTTAACCAACGGCTGGAGTACACCCACGGCTACAGTGTGGCGGCGAGCCCGGTAGCCAAGGTGACCGGGGAGGGATTGCCGCAGTTTGTCGCCCAGGATGTTCCGACTA
>JBOHUW010000474.1:0-1549 GCA_050734895.1 Candidatus Dormibacteraceae bacterium
TAACTGCTGCGCTCGAGCTGGCCCAGGCCGGCGCGAACGACTCGAGCAGGGCGACGTCGAACCGGAAGGAGTCTGGGGTGGCGAGGGCATCTCGCACGGGTTAGGGCGATAAATTATACGGTAACAATATTCAGTGTCGCATCCAGCTGGCGAAGATCATCGGGATCCGAGGTCACAACTTGCGCATTGAGTTTTTGAGCCAGTAAAGCAACATGGGCATCAGTGACATCTTTGGCCCCGGTCGATGCCAACAGAAGGCCAACATGTAGAGCCACCTCCTCAGTCATAGGCTCTACACGTAAGGTCCCGGTCCGTAGTAATCGAGCCATCGCATGCTGGCGTGCTGAACCTCGCCAGACTTGACCAACCACTCCCGCAGGCACTTCTGCTGTCAATCGTGAACTTATTAATTCAGATAGCAGGGCGAGCACACAAGGATCACGCCGCTCTAGGGCAATAAGTGCCCCAGCATCAAAAACGATCCTTTTCAAGCTGCTCCAGCCACATCTGTACGGTCGGTACCAAGAACCGAGCGGGCCCAGCTCCGTGCTTCTTCGGATAATCCACCAGCTTCGACAATCATCTCATTCAGTATCCCTTCCGCCTGAACCCAATCAGGTTCACCGGCCGCTAGATGAACAAAATAAGCAGAGACAGAATCCACCCGCCCGGCACTAGCTGCCCGTTGAGCCTTAATGGCAATCTCCTCGGGAACACTGATAGTTATTCGCTTCATACTCTAAGCATAACTGATACACGCTGATACTGGAGGTCACCTTAAATGAGACGTGGATTGAGTGTAGCGGTCTGCACTTGCTGCTGACGAACCTTATTTAGCCATCTCTGCATGGCCGTCGTAACCCTGTGTAACGACTGCTGGCGTCCTCACCAGCAGTCTCAACCGCGGTAGGGGATATCTTAATTACTTAGGGTTTTTCAAGGTCTCGCCAAGCCCAACAGAGTCGAATTGCTGTCGGGCCCGCTCAGCGATCTGGTGCAGTCGCGGCCCAGATAGGTGACGCCGCCGGCGAGTCTGTCCGAGGGCGGGATCGAGGTGGCCGGACTTGACCAATCTCATAAGGTCCTCGCTGGTTCGCTGTGGTGCCCGCCCGGAGATCTCCGAATACTGGTCTGGACGTATATTCCGATTCACCCAAACGAAGCCCAATGGGTCAACCGAATGGGCGGCAAGCTTACCCTTCCTAGCGTCCTCCTTCAACCCCTGGAGCACAAGCTGAAATATATAAAGGCGACGGAGTCACGAAGCTACTTGCCTCCTCCAGGGCCGGCGGAACCGAAGCTGAGCACCTCATCGACTTCCTCATCGTTAAGGGTGTTGCCCTCAATGTGAGTGGTTCCGTGAACGCTTCGCACCCAGGCCCGCCGCCGAAACCACTCCAAGTGCATGGGTTCGAGCGGAACGTTGGTCAGAAAATGTTGAAAACGGTCGATCGTATGAAGCGCATCCTCAAGCGAGTTGGTGTCGATTAGATAGTTCATGGTCATTTAAAATGAATTCTTCCAGTTCGCCCACAGCCTGCGCCAAGGG
>JBOHUW010000475.1:0-1546 GCA_050734895.1 Candidatus Dormibacteraceae bacterium
TCCTTCATCTATGCATCGTAACTGGGCTAGGCCACTGACCTTCCCTCACCAATTTTCAGGTATTAAATTACTCATTCCCTCGAACTTAGAACACTCCCTCGCTATCATCTCCATTCGTGCATGTTGGCGTTTACGTAGATGGTTTTAATCTACTATGATAGTCCCCCTCGGAGTAGTGAATCCCAGCTCCACCTATCTTCACTGGAGCACTTCGAGGCAAGGCAACTGATGGCGTTGGGAGGCATTGGAGGCGACAGCTGGTGACGGCTGATTTCAAAAATCACCAGTTTCCTGATCCAGTTGTTAGTAGCGCTGGAATTAACCACCCGCACCCAGTTGGCTGGTAACAGATATTTTGGCTGGTCTAGCCGCTTGGCGCATGGTTTTGGGATAGAATATCTTATGTATACAATCCGGTCCTAGATTGGGCCGGGTTTTCTTTTACAATCTAATTTTGCTTGGCAGAATGACTAGCCTGGGGATTAGTCATATTAATCCCATAACCACCGACCTCATATTGCCATGCAAGGCCAATACCTGGAGAAGCCTTCGCCACGGTTGGGGCGAGGGTTGTAACGAGCATTGAAGTTACTGTCACAACCAAAACAGCCAGGCCCAATCGAGTCCAAGTCCGTAAACGACGTTTGGAGTACTTCTCTCTCTAAGGAAGGGCGTGAGTGCCTATAGTTCTAATCGAGCTCTGCAGCCTCGCGCTGCTGAACACGCTCCTCCGACTTTTGAGGCCAATCACGAGTTCCACGATCGATGATCTAGCATACGTATATCGTAGTGTAGAGTCTACAATTTTAACAGCCCAGTGTAGTTTCCTGGGTCATTTTGAGGATGATCTGAACTGAACTGAAGAGCATGCCGTACTAAATACAATTCATGCCGTTATGAATCGATCCGATTCGGTAGAGGAACAGCGGCGAAATAAGGATATGGGCTCGGCTACTGGAAGCGAAGGGTCGCGTAGATGCTCCATCTTGCGCGAGTGTTTGCCTTTTTCCCCTTGCCTCACATGTTCCTGTAGTCTCAGAGAGGATGGTAACTGGCCCGCCGGCCTAAGTATTGCAACCACCATCCAGGGTGTTCCTGTTCCGGCTTTGAGGAGCCATTCCTCGAAGAGATCGGGCCGATAAAGAGCGGGAACGAGGAGGGTTCACTGCTGTTCTAGTGGTGTTCCCTCGTCCGATTAGAGAGTAGGAATTCCTCGTCTAGGCGATGTACAGCGGGGGAGTCGTTTTCGCCCAGCCACTGCTGTCGCATTGTCTTTGTCCGCTGCATGTGACGAAAAGCAGAGGCTTCTTGAGCAGTGCGAAAGGCACTGCAGAAAGTGTGGGCGGCTTGTTCAACCTCGCCCTGTTGGGCATAGACTGAGCCAAGGTTAGCTAGAATGGCCGACCGATGGGCTTTCCAGCTGGGATCAGTACGAGCTGCCATCTGCTCGAAAGTCTGGGCTGCTTCTGCATACTGCTTTAGGTGAAAAAGATGCCAGCCTCTAGCAAAGTCCACTTCATCACGGACGCTTTCCACAATATAAAGC
>JBOHUW010000476.1:0-1545 GCA_050734895.1 Candidatus Dormibacteraceae bacterium
GCTCTAGAACGAGAGGCAGCTCCGGCTTTGCGAGCTCTGGGTGAGGACATCGGCCAACATCTTGGCTTAGCTGGTGGGTTTAGTTTCACCGATTGGGGGCAGGCGATAGAGGCGCTCTTAAATCTGGGAAATGACCAGCCAAAGTTGGTAGTTATCGATGAATTTCCCTATCTGGTCAACAACGTACCCGAACTTCCATCGTTGATTCAGCGGTGCTTCGGTCCTCGCTCACCGGCCCGAGCCCGCTCTCGGACTCGTCTCATCCTCTGTGGCTCGGCAATCTCGATCATGGGTAAGCTGCTGGCCGGCTCAGCGCCACTGCGAGGCCGAGCGAGCCTCGATCTGATCGTCCATCCTTTCGACTTTCGTCAGTCGGCCGATTTTTGGGGATTACACAAGCAACCGGAAACCGCGTTCCTAGTTCACGCTATTCTCGGCGGAACTCCCGCCTATCGCGATTTGCTTCGGGGCGGCCTTCCATCCTCTTCTGCGGATTTCGATGATTGGGTGACGAAGTCAATTTTAGATCCGGCAAGCCCTCTGTTTAGGGAGGGTCGTTATCTTCTAGCTGAAGAGCCAGGCCTTACCGATCGTGCTCTTTATCATTCGATCCTTAGTGCCATCGTCAGCGGCTTTACCCGCCCCGGCCAAATAGCCGCGACTTTAAACCGTCCCCAGGCTTCCCTGGCTCACTCTCTCAACGTCCTCGAAGATATCCAACTGGTTAGAAGGAGTGAAGATGCGATTCGACAAAAACGGCCAACTTATCAAATCGCCGAGCCAATAATTCGTTTTTACTTTGCGGTCATGCGTTCCCATCTGACTCGTCTGGAGTTGGGAAGAGGAAGACAGATCTGGCGCACCGAAGCACGAGCCCCTTTTTCCAGCCAGGTTCTGGGGCCCCATTTCGAAGAGCTAGCCCGCCTTTGGGTGGCTGCCTTTGCCTCGCCGAAGACCGTCGGCGGGGTGGTTGGCGAGGTGGGCTCGACAGTTCTACAAGCTCCTGCCTCACGGACCAATTGGGAGATCGATGTAGTGGCACTCTCCGTCAGAGGAGAGGAGGGAAGAAATTCCCGGCGCAAGATTCTGGCGCTGGGAGAGGCCAAGTGGCGGAAAGAGCCGATGAAGGAAAATCAGTTGGAGCGCTTGCTCGAAGTGCGGCAGAGGCTGCAACAGCAAGGCGACATTGATTCTTCCACGGCGCGGATCATCCTCTTCTCTTCATCTGGTTTCACCTCTGGCTTGTTGAAGCGAGCTTCTGACGAAGTTGTGCTGGTCGATCTCCAGCGTCTCTATTTTGGGGATTGAGTAGGCAAGAATTCGCTTCCATTACCCGGTTCGGTGAAATGGCGTGAGATCGAGTTGGGTGAACTCATTCCCTTGGGGAAGATCGACGGTATAGCTGGTTGCTTCGCAGGCTGCAATGGTGGCGGTGACGATGGCGAAGTCGATGACGTGGCCGCCATGAATATGGTCGTCGGAGAGGAAGTGGTAATGGGCTCCGACGTAGTCGACTCCGGTCAAGAACACTGGGCAGTGAAATGC
>JBOHUW010000477.1:0-1518 GCA_050734895.1 Candidatus Dormibacteraceae bacterium
TCTCAATCTGCCAAACTGCCAACCCCCAAATGGGATTCTCCACCGGTCGTTTGCGATTGAGTCGCCACCGGGTGTGTAATGTGTCCCCCACCCGGACCGTCTGGAGAAAGCGCCAGGTGGTACCTACCAAAGCCACGATATTTGAGGGCGGGAGATCAATCGAACCCAAGCCGAAGGCTACCGCGATGATCAACGCTCCGGGAATAAGTACACCCTGATTCGGCCCCTGTCCAGCCGCCTGACGGTCGGCGTAGAGGGGGTTGAAGTCCCCGGCCAATCCGATGTAGGCAGTTAACTCAGATTCGGAGACGGTACGTCCCCGGGTGACCCACTCCTCACCCAAGGGCAGGTCTTCGAAGCAAAGCGATTGATTAACGGTCAAATTGAAACTAGTATCCTAAGTGGGCTCAAGTATAGCGGGCCGTCCCTGTGGGTTAGGCAACCTTAGCCCCCAGGGCAATGAAGTGGAAAGTCCTGAAGTGGGATGAGAATATAAAAACCGGGGCCGCTCGGCAGCCCCGGTTCCAATTAGTGTTACTTCGAACTACAGTCCGAGGCCAACTCCGATGAACAGCCCACGGCGACGCCCGCGGCGACGACCGTATTCCCAGCCTTCCTCATCTCGGTCGAAGTAGCGATCTCTAAACCGCCCTTCGAACTCATCACATCCGCAACGATCGTCATAATCCCAAGACATAGTGCTCTCCTAAGTGAACGTAGTTGATAATCGAGGGGAATATAAAGCCCTATATCCATACTAAGCATTTCATTCGAGAAAAGGCAAATCTTAATACAACCGGGGCCGCTCAGCAGCCCCGGTTCCAATTAGCGTTCCTTCGGTTAGAGGATGCCAAGAAGTCCACGACGACGATATCCACCATAACGGTAGTCCTCATAGTCCCAGTCGTTAGACCATTCGCCAAAGCCCTGATTGCATCCGTAAAGCTCTTCGTTATCCCAAGACATAATTTTCTCCTAAGTAAAGGTAGCTGATAAGCGAGGGGATAAAAACCCCTGCATATTTATCTACGCATTCAATTCGAGAAAAGGCAAATCTTAATACAAAAGAGCCAGACCCCAAGGGGTCTGGCTCTAACTTAAATAGTTAGAAAAATCTAGCTATTTAAATCAATCCAGGTTAAGAGCGTTAAGAAACTCGGAGCCGTCCAAGATGCTAATGCAGTTGCCGTTCAAATCGTGGTTAAGGAAGTTGTCAAGAATCTCACGACTACCTTCACGACCAAATCCACCAAAAAGAATCATGTTTTCCTCCTAAGGAAATCTCAAATTTGATTGCGTTCCAATCGAACGCCGAGATGAAATATACAGAAGCTGGCAGGGGAGAGAGGGGGGTCATTTGAAGGGTTTTTCGCCCGCAAAGTGGCAGGCGGCGCAGAGCCGGGGCGATTTGTACCAGCGGGGGGATCTCTACAGCTCAGATCCCCCCGTCATTCCTCTGTCTCGGGCGTGCGGGTAGCGGATGCGAAAGTGGGAGCCGGAGTGCGGATAGAGGTATCC
>JBOHUW010000478.1:0-1515 GCA_050734895.1 Candidatus Dormibacteraceae bacterium
GCTTTGGCCGGTGGCGATTATGACACGGGGTTGGATTTAGCTCGACTGGTGGAGGTCAAAGAGGAGTTGGAGGTGGCCAAGCGGCGTCACCAAGAGCACCTCTCTCCGTTCTCCGATCGGGTGGATTCAGAGATCCTCCGTTACCAACTGCCTGGCCTGATGCTCCAAGATATCCACCGCCAGCTTGTCGAGCGAGAGGCGGTAGAGAAGTTGGGCGCGGTACTCGATGAGGTGATCATAGTTCGACGGGAGTTGGGCTTCCCTCCGCTCGTTGCTCCAATTCGGCAGTGGCTGGCGAGTCAGGCAGTTTACAATGTGCTCGGCGAATCGCGCTACGAGACCATAGTCAAGGAGTTGAAAGATTACCTCCGTGGGCTGGCCGGTCGTCCGCCCAAACCTCCAACCAAGAAGCTCCGACAGCTGGTTTTGGGACGAGAGGAGCCTATCACCATGCGGCCTGCCGCCCTACTCGAACCCCAGGTGGAAGAGGGGCGGCAGAATCTCCAGCAGCGGGGGTTGCCGGCTGATGATGGACAGCTGCTGGAAGAGCTGCTCTTTCCCCATCTAACCGCTGAACGCCGCCGAAATCGCGCCAAGGCGGAGAAAAAAGAGAAGCCCCCCTCGATGCCCCCGCCGCCCGAGCCTCAGCCGGTGGTTGAAGAGGTTGAGACTCTACCCGTCCAAGGTGCGGAATTCGAGGTCGAGGTGGAGGGAGAGTTATTTACCGTTCGAGTAAGTGGGACGGGGCTTACGGTCAACGCACCCCCGGCTGGATCCACTTCGAATGCCGCTATCAG
Source organism: Candidatus Dormibacteraceae bacterium (assembly GCA_050734895.1). GTDB lineage: Bacteria > Chloroflexota > Dormibacteria > Dormibacterales > Dormibacteraceae > JBOHUW01. Next base: position 798 of record JBOHUW010000478.1, read on the forward strand.
CCCTAAAAAACCAGCCGGTGGACCAGGTAGCATTCTCTCCCCGATGCAGGGCTTGATCGTCAAGCTGGAGTTAGCAGTGGGTGATCAGGTCGAATCAGGTGATGTGGTCGGAGTGCTGGAGGCGATGAAGATGCAGAATGACATCGTGGCCCCTAAATCTGGCCGGGTGTTGGAGATTTATGTTAAAGAGGGCGAGGTGGTCGGCCCCAACCAGCCTCTGTTACGAATTGGAGAATAAGAGAATTGCCGGCTTCTCGGGAGGCAGGTAAGATAAGCATATGACCCTCCGAGAGCAGACCCATGTCTTGGTAGATGAACTTTATGAAGATCAGTTGTCGATGGCGATTGAGCTTCTCAAGTTGATCGCTAAGGATCCGGCTCGATTGACTCCGCTTCTTGCAGCGAAAGCTGAAGAATCGCTTCCGGGAGAGGAGACCGGGGAGGAGAAGGACGAATTATTTGGCGATTATCGGAAATATCTTGCCCAAGGCGGCCAGTCCTGGGCCAAACTTAAATCCGAACTTGGTCAGTAAAAGCTTTTCCACGATTTGAATAAGCCCCTCTTCGCTAAACTGTTGGTTGCCAACCGGGGCGAGATCGCGGTGCGCATCATGCGCGCCTGCCGGGAGCTGGGGATCAAAACGGTGGCTATTTATTCCGATGCCGATGAGCAGTCCATCCATGCTCGATATGCCGATGAGGCCCACCGCATCGGTGG
>JBOHUW010000479.1:0-1514 GCA_050734895.1 Candidatus Dormibacteraceae bacterium
CATACGTAGAGGCCGGGCGGGTTGGCAATGATCACCTACCTCCGAATGGCATCTCAAGGAGTTCCACTAAGTAGTTGCCTTGATCTAATAGCTGCCGTAACCGAGCGGCCAACTCAGTTAAAGGATCTCGGTCTGGCCTCGGATCAGGTAAGCTCGTAGCTGTGAAGGGCGGTAACCGTGCCGCTGCGTGGGTGCTAGTCCTGTTGACTCCGCTGATTGCCGAGATAGCTTTTGGTAGTACGCCGCTGCGGATGGCTTGGCTGGTGCTGCTGTGGTTGTGGTTGCCGATCTACGGCGCTGGCATTTTACTGGTACGTGAATCGGTGCGGCGTACCGGCCGAGGTTGGCCCAGCATCTTGTTGTTGGGCCTGGCCTACGAGCTGGTCGAGGACGGCATTGGCCTGCAGGCGCTGTCGAGTCCCCATCTCTACCATGCGGCAAATTGGGGTGCGGGGATCTTTGGGCTCAACCTCCCCTATTGGGAGCTCAACGCGATCTACCATATCATCTTCTCCGCCATGATCCCGATCTTTCTTACCGATCTGATGTTTCCGGCTTATCGCTATCTGCCGTATCTGAAGAAGACGGGTTTCGTTATCACCGCGATAGTGGCGCTACTTGGCGTGGGGTTGTTGCGGGTGGCTGTGCCGCCAAGCCAAGACCCCGGCTATACCGCCCCGTGGTTCATTACATTCGGCTGTGTCGTCGGGGTTATCATCCTTGCGGTAATTGCGCTGCGGATCCTGCCCCCGGCCAACCGGCGTTCACTCATGGCTGGTGGGTTCTGGCACCGATGGCTGCCGCAGCAGCCATCGCCTTCCTCTCCTATTGGTTGGTACTCCGCTGGGCGCGATCAGCGGAATTTACCAACCTGGACGCACTCGCGCTAGCCGGAGGCGCTCTGGTCGGGCACACCCTTATCGGTGTGATTAACGCTCATGCCCCATTTGATCGGGGCGGGTTACTCTTCATCGCCGCTCTTACGGTCGCGCTACTGCTCCTGCTTGCCCGCTCCGTACAAGCTCGGTCGGCGACGATCGCACTAGACGATGCTAGCAAGCCGGCAGGCTCATAAGTACTGGTCAAGGCAAAGTACCTTGATCCCACCGGCAATTGGCTTGAGCCAGTGCTTCCACTGTTAATCATTTTGTTCGTCCATTGGCGACTCTGTAATTTGTACGCTTAACCAGTGGTGGCCAAACCTCTTATTGCTCGCCTGGTGGCTGCCGATGCGGTTGAACTGGTTGCCAACTTCCGAGTTTCGATCATCAATGGCCCAAGGCAGTCGGGGAAGACTACCTTGCTTCGACAGCTGCAGGCAGATTACGGCGGCACATATATATCCCTAGACGATGCCGCGATGCTTCAGGCGGTTAGAGCCGATCCGGTGAGTTTCGTCGGTCAGCCCAAGCCGCTGATGATCGACGAGGTCCAGCGAGGAGGGGATGAATTGGTTCTGGCGATCAAGAGCCATGTCGATCGCTATCCAGATCCTAGTCAGTTCGTCCTTGCCG
>JBOHUW010000480.1:0-1508 GCA_050734895.1 Candidatus Dormibacteraceae bacterium
GGCCGGGCCGTTGGTTGGACCGATGGCCTTATCCAGCCCCGGCTATCGACTGGGCTTTCCCCAGTACCTGGCTCCTGAGCAGGTAAATGGCCAGTTGGGTGACGAGCGAACAGATGTTTACGCCGTCGCGACGCTGGTCTTCGAATTGCTTACCGAGACCCCACTCTTTGATGGATCCAATCCGGGGGAGGTTCTTCGCGCGGTTAAATTAACCCCGCCGCCCTCTGCCCATTCACGTAATGCGGCGCTTCCCCCTGCGGTGGATAGAGTTTTATCCCAGGCTTTGGCTAAGGATCCTCTGAGCCGCCCTCGATCGGTTTCGGAGCTTTTGGATCAGTTGATGAACCTCCCGGAGCCGGCCTCGACAGGGACCAATTCAGCTGCCATGTCGATAGATACCGCGGCCGCGGTTCTAAACCGGATGGGGGTGCCCCAGATTAATTTCAATGGCACCCCAGTGCTCAATTCCTACCTCTCCTTCCTCCTGCGTCAGGCTCGATTGGTGGCCGCCGAGCATTGGTCAGACGTCCTGACCGCGGCTGGTCTGCAACATTATTGTGAGCAGTTGCCCCCGGATGATGGAGAGCGGGTGGTCGGAGCAGAGACGGTGGGAGCTTTGGCCGACGGCTTCTCGCGGGTCTTCGGGGCAGATAGCCAGGAGTATCTTCGACAGTTGGGAATTAAGTCAACTCAGGAGTGGATGGAGGCGACGCAGCGACGCCCCTTCCGAATGATGGGGCGCTCTTCAACTCAGGTGGCCGATGTGCTAATGCTTTTTACCAGCAGTATGGATCGGGTACGGGGGGAATCACTGCATCTCTGGAAGCCAATCGACGATCAGCAGTTCTGGATCATTCATTACGCCAACCTCGGAGTGTTTGGTCGTTCACAGCCCACCAGCCCCTGCACGTTTTGGTTGGGCACTTATCAGGCGGCGTTGGAGTGGGGTGGGCTGGCCGGTAAATGGACGGTGGCTGAGGAGGAGTGTGGGGCTGCCACCGGAAGTGGGAACTGTGTCTTCAAACTCAGCCAAATCTAATGTAGGGGCTAGGCTTGCCTCGCCCGATAAAGTAAGCGTCGTCCTCACCGGCCACCAAGGCAGAGTGGGGGAGGTGTTGGCCGCGGCCTTAAAGACCGCTCCCGAAATTGATTATCTCGGGGGTATAGGTGTCGAGGACGATCTACCTCACCTGCTTCGGCAATGGGGACCTCAGGTGGTGGTTGACTTCACTCGGCCAGCCACCGCCCGCTCCATAGCGATGGCCGCGGTTGCCTCCGGTGCGGCTCCGGTGGTAGGCACCAGTGGAATGAGCGAATCGACGGTCGATGAGTTGGAGTCGGCTTGCCAGCAGGCTGGGATAGGGGGGATAGTAGCCCCTAACTTCGCCATCGGGGCCGTCGCCATGATGTGGCTGGCCGAGCGGGTAGCCTCGCTCTTTACCTCGGCCGAGGTGATCGAGATGCATCACACCGGAAAAGCCGATGCCCCCTCGGGCACAGCACTGGCC
>JBOHUW010000481.1:0-1497 GCA_050734895.1 Candidatus Dormibacteraceae bacterium
GTGATCAGCATCTCCTCTCGTACTCCCAGAGTTTGCGCCAACCAGCCCACGATTGGTCCCCCTACGGGGGTAGTGCCCATGAAAACGACCAGGTAGAGGGCCATGACTCGTCCCCGTAATCTAGGCTCTGAGTTCATCTGTAGGACGGAGTTGCTGACCGTCTGATAGATGGTTGTGGCCGCTCCGATGAGTAGAAGGAGGAGCATCTCCAGCCAGAGCGAGAGAGCCAGGGCGCCGAGCATCATCAGGATTCCGAAAGCCATCCCGGTGACGATCAAAAAGAGGTGGGAGGATCGCGGGCGGTGAGCAACATACAGGGCTCCGAGCAGCGAGCCAATGCCGAGCACAGAGAATAGAAGCCCGTAGGTGGAAGGACTGGCGGCAAAAACCTGAGTCGCCAGGAGAGGTACCAGGACGTTGAAGTTGAATCCCAAAAGACCGACGGCGAGCATCAGCAGCAGGGGGAGACGAAGCACCGGGTGCTGCCAGGCGTAGGTCAACCCCTCCTTCAGCTGACCCTGCCATTTGGACTTCTCGCTGGGCCAAAGGTAAAACTCTTTTGGGCGCATCAGGAGGAGAGCGGCGAGAACGCCGGCGAAGGAGAGGGCATTTAGAATGAAACACCAGCCGAGGCCGGTGGTCTCGATCACCACTCCGGCCACCGCCGGACCGATCATCCGGCTGGAGGTAACAATCGTAGAGTTGAGGGCCACCGCGTTGGGCATCAGCTTGGCCCCGACCATCTCCGCAACGAAGCTCTGACGGGTGGGGTTGTCAAATACATTAACCAGCCCGAGGCCGAAGGCAAAGAGGTAGACCAGAGCAACACTTGCTCGGCCGCTCAACGTTAGATAGGCCAATCCGGCGGCCAAAAGACAATTCAGAGTTTGGGTTAGGAAGAGCAGCCGTCGTTTTTTGAAGCGGTCGGCAATTACCCCCCCGAAGGCGCCCAAGAGCAGCACGGGGAGAAACTGGAAGGCGGTGGTCAGGCCCAATGCTACCCCGCTGTGGGTGAGACGTAGCACGAGCCACATTTGGGCCACGGTCTGCATCCAGGTGCCGGTCAGAGAGACCACCTGGCCAAAGAAATAAAGCCGATAGTTGCGAATTCGCAGCGATTTAAAAGTTTGTTTGAATACCTTCATTAATCTCCCGAAATTTAATAATCCCCCGGTACTTATATCAACCGGCGTGAGAGCCAGTTTATTCACGCCTCGCATTTCGGGGGCGACGTTGGGTAATCTCTGAAATCGTGAATAACAACTTCGATCTTCACGCCTATCGTCGCGTTTTGGTGGTGGCCGCTCACCCTGACGATCCTGAATTTGGATTGGGGGCGACGGTGGCCAAGCTGACCGATGCCGGAGTGGAGGTGGGTTATGTCATCTGCTCCGATGGCTCTCAGGGAGGTGAGGATCCAACTCTCCCGGATGAGGAGTTGGTTGCCATCAGAGCTCGGGAGCAACGGGCTGCGGCCGCGATTCTTGGGGTGAAGGA
>JBOHUW010000482.1:0-1497 GCA_050734895.1 Candidatus Dormibacteraceae bacterium
GTGCAGGCTTGCTGACGTATTCACTCAGCTCGTTATGCCATCGGGTCCGATAACTATCCATGCGCTCGTCGAACCGCGATGCCCACTCATGTGAAGGAACCCGCTGTTTCCCGTTTCTCCTATCGTTCTCGGCCTTGCGAAGGTAGAGCGCCCAAATTTCCAGGGGGTCGAGGTGGCCACTTTCCAGCAATGCATCCAGATCGAACAGGTCACGGCATTGCACTCGTTCCGCAACGCACCGAAGCTTTTCGGCTCCAATCTCCTCTAGGGTGTAGCCTTCGATGGAAGCTCCATCAGGCAGGTCTGGCCAGCGTTGTTGAAGCTCGGCGCGTCTGTGACTCTCGACTAGCTCAGTGTCCGAGATGTCAAGCTTGAGTCGACGGGGTTTGGACTGAAGCGGTCCGACGTATTTGATCCATGCGGTCGTGCCGTCATCAGCTGTGACTGCGAGTTCTGGCATTTCCAAACGTTTCCGGCAAGCGGTGGCCGCGGTCACCACCAAGTCAAGGGCCTGACGACGTGAGAATCCATCGATGGCAGAGAAGTCGAGGTCGGCGGAGTAGCGGTAGTTATCGAAACAACACAACCGGAGGAAAGTGCCGCCCTTGAAAATCAGGTTAAGCTCGCCTTGGCTACCGATTTCCGCACAGAGGTGGGCGAGGACATAGTCGCGCTCAATCGTTTGTGCTGGGATTTTATCCTTGTTGGCTAGCTTGGTGATCGGGCCCTTTGCAATCACCTGGCGGTCACCGCTTCGAGTTCAGAAGAGGGATATGGCCAGGCGACGCCCCAATCCTTGTCGATCCACCCTCTATGTCGGTTCGCGGTGGGATCCAGTTCCACAAGACTCTTCCATGTTGTGGGTTGGAGATCGCCAGCGATCGGAAGATGCAGGGTAGTTGCGATCGATCCGATGCGGCGGTAAGCAGCTGATGCACCCAGTTGTAAAGCAAGGTTGGCCAGGCCCGAGCTCCGTTCAATGGCGGCAAGGGCCTCGGCTAGTCGAGGCCCTCCGCCGGTCAGTCGAGGTCGTGATGCCGTGTCGATCAGTGCTCGCTCGGCCGTCGATACACGGGAGGGACCGAGGGGCTCGCTTCCTAGATAGAGCGTGGCCGGCTGTTCGCGAATGACGTGTAGTGGACGACCCGAGAGGCTTGCAGGCCGAGGCCTGGCTGGACTTGCAACTTGGACACTACGGACCGGACGGACAAGTAGTCCATGATGGTCAAGGGCGGTCAGGAAGCTAATGCGGTGAGGCTGTCCTGCGAACACGGCTGCGACGGCAGAGCCGAGATCGTCCCAGACCGCTGTCGTGCCGAGCGCCCCGATGGGTCGTATGACATAACGCCCTGCTGCAACACGGTCGACCAACCCGGATGTGGCAAGCCGTGCTAGGAGATTGGAGGTTGCCTGCGGCGAAAGCCCCAGGCATTCTCGCACGTCGGTTGCTGTAAAAGCGGTGCGCCCCTCTCCGGCAAGGTAATCTAAGAGTTTGAG
>JBOHUW010000483.1:0-1495 GCA_050734895.1 Candidatus Dormibacteraceae bacterium
GAATGAAGGCGATGGCAGTAAAGACGGGAAAGGATCACCTGCAGAGAAGGATAGGGAGGAGATTGCCCGGATGAATCTTTCAGGTACTGAGTATGGGAGTAAAGAAATAAAGTCTATAAATCCGGATGATAGGTATCTTTGAGCAAAAACATATGATGGGGTTAGTCACCTGACCCCTCCCCCTCAGGCTGCTATCATCTCGGCTCTAAATGTCTCGCTATTTCATCACCACCGCCATCCCCTACGTCAACGGGCCGCCCCATATCGGTCACGCTCTGGAGTTGGTCCAAACCGATACCTTGGCCCGCCACCGTAGGCAGCGGGGTGATGAAGTTCGCTTCCAGACCGGCACCGACGACAATGCACTGAAGAACGTCCGTTCGGCGATGGAGGCGGGGCTGCCTACCGCCGAATACGTCAATCAAATAACCGAACGCTTTGTCGAACTACGTGAGCCGCTCGATCTCTCCTTCGACGACTTCATCAAGACCAGCAGCGATCCTCGTCACCTCGCCGGGGTGGAGAAGTTCTGGCGCGCCTGTGCGGCCACCGGAGACTTCTATCAAAAGGAGTACGAGGGGCTATACTGCGTTGGCTGTGAACAGTTTTATGCCCCCGATGAGCTGATCGATGGCAAGTGCCCGGAGCATGATGTGCCGCCGGAGACGGTACGCGAGTTCAACTGGTTCTTCCGCCTTAGCAAGTACCAGGATCGCTTGGCCCAGCTAATTAGAAGCGGGGAGCTGAGTATCGAGCCGGAGCATCGCAAGAACGAGGTCCTCTCCTTCATCGAGGGCGGCCTGGTGGATTTCAGCATCTCCCGCAGCTTTGAGCGGGCTCATGGCTGGGGAATTCCGGTACCTGATGACCCGAGTCAGGTGATCTATGTCTGGTGGGATGCCTTGGCTAACTACATCACCGCCCCCGGCTATGGCAACAATCCAGGGCGTTACCGGCGATGGTGGGAGGAGAGCCAGGCCCGGGTACATGTTATCGGCAAGGGCATCCTCCGCTTCCACGCCGTCTATTGGCCAGCCATGCTGCTCTCTGCCGGGCAGCCGCTGCCCACCACTATCTTCATCCACGAATACCTCACCGTCGAGGGAAAGAAGATGAGTAAATCGATCGGCAATGTTGAAGACCCGGTCGACCTGTCCGAAGTTTTTGGCACTATCGCGCTGCGCTGGTGGTTGCTCCGCGAGGTAACCCGGGTGGGCGATTCCGACTTCACCCGGCAGCGACTTATTGCCCGAGCCAATGAAGATCTGGCCAACAACTTGGGCAACCTGATCAACCGAACGATCTCCATGATCAATCGTTACCGACCGGGGCAGGTTCTGGCGACCTCGGGTGATCCGGGAGGAGCGGCAGCAGCTCTAACCGCGGCCCGAGCGAGCACTGCCTCGACGATCGATCACGCCATGGCCAAATTCGATTTCCGATCCGCGGTGGAGGCGATCCTCCGGCTCGCCGATGAGGGGAATCGGTATGTGTT
>JBOHUW010000484.1:0-1488 GCA_050734895.1 Candidatus Dormibacteraceae bacterium
GGTTTGGAACGCCGAGCTTGCGAGGCGAGTTGGGGGAGTCCCTACGCCTAGCAATTGGACTGGACGAAACGTTTGCCACCGCCGCCCCCGGCCGTGAGGCCAGTTATCACTCTCCAGGAGACTACAGGAATATGTCTGACAAGGGCAAAAACCAGCTTCAGCGGATTGACGGGATTGTGAAACGAATGCTGCCTTGATAAGGAGGCTCAATGGGGAGAAGTGCTACCCCCAGATTTCTCGCTGAGCTTGCTAAAGGCAGCGTAGTTCCTATCCGAGAAATGTAGGGTTCCCTGGAAAAACCTTCTATAGCCAATTCCATCACGATATTCTTTTCCGCATGCCAGATGAGACATACGCTGAAGATCTATTTAGAGAATTATTGAGCCTCTGGGGGTCCCCGCCTGGATTAAACCCAGAGGTGCCCTTGGGCCGCATAGGGATGGCGCGTGCTCTTGCTTATTCACATCCGTCAAAACTGGCTCAGGAACTTGGAGCACAAATGGTATCGGAAATACTGGCTGGCCTCAAAGCAGGTCAGCAGGGAGTAGTGATTACAACCCCAGATAAGCTTCGAATGGCAATCTTCATCCGCGGTCATACGCTTCAAGATTTCGCCAAACTGGCAAATATATCCCCATCGACCTTATCACGGGCCCTTGGAGGACAAGCCGTGGCGCCCTTTACCTGGAAGCAGATTATCACCAAACTTTACAGCCTCAACTAAAGCTTACGACGGTCTTGTATGGTTTCTCTGCGTTGGCCTCTGATTACGGCTGAATAATCCTGTGAATTTTTGCACTCTTCCGAGGGCTGGCTGAACTTGGAGAATATCGAATTCGATTATTTAGTATGTTCGGGTTTAGGACCGTACCTGCCGAAAATTTCGGCCTTGCTTGGCGCAATTCAGAACCGAGGCCTAACTCAAACTTGAATATCCTCACCCTACAGTACGTTTTGAGACAGCTGGAAAGCGTTTTGCCTATAGTCCGTTAGACAGGACGTTGAGGAGGTAAAGGCAACTCCGGACGGCCATTTGCTTCCCAACTCGGCCAATCGTATCGCGAATTGAGAAGATCAGACCAATAAGCTTCCCAAGAAGCAGCCCAAGGCCGGTTACCACTTGGCGATTGGGGACCAGTCCAAACCAGTTCAGTCGTCAGAGACTCAGGTTGGAGGGTGATCTGCCAGAGGTCCATAATGCCAACCCGTCCAAATAAGTTGATTGGAAGGTTTGGAGAGATAGTCAGAGGGAGTCGAAACTCGTGGTTGTCCAGCCAAGCCGAAGCCACCGTGAGTTTCTGCCAGGTCACAATGCCATTGGCAGCCTGAAGTTCCAAGGGAACACAGCAAGCATCGGTTATGCCTAACTTCAACTGCTCGATGGCCTGCAAGCTGGTAATACTTGCTCCGGTATCAAAAAGACCATCAATAGGAATCTGAGAGTGCTGATCTCCGATTTCTAACCGAATAAACGGCGCAGGACTAGGC
>JBOHUW010000485.1:0-1467 GCA_050734895.1 Candidatus Dormibacteraceae bacterium
GCTTTGGCTTGGGGTGCTGTTCTGGAGCGTGGATGGTAGGTTCGGGAGCGGCGGTCGACTGAGAAGTAGGCCTGGGAGTGGGCGTGGAAGTAGGTGTCGACTTGGCCGTCTGCTCTGGAGTCGGGGTGGGAGGATGGGGTTCTGGGCTCGGAGTGGGAGTTGTGGTCGGAGGGGAAACTGAGAGCCTATCCGCGACCGGGATGGTTGGAATGATCCCCGCATTGCCGCTGCTGCCCGGGCCGCTTACGATCAGGGCCTTCAAATCGTCGATATTTTTCAGCGTGCCCAGCACCTGAACGGGGAGAGATTTATCTCCGCTCGTTGACTCTCCGGCCGGCATATCGACATGGGAGGCGCTTAGTGCCTGTTGAACTTCCTGAATGGAGACTTTATTGGCCGCCAAACGGCTCGGATCAAGGGTGATGGTAACTTCAGATTGAGCCCCCCCGGAGACTTTGATCTGGGCCCCGCCAGAGGCTCCGTTGAGGGCCGGCATGATTACGTTGTTGGCTTCTTGAGTGATCCGAGCGAGATCCCCATCCTTTGCTTCTAGGGCATAGGTCATGGAGGGGAAAGAGGAGAAGGAGAAGGTCTGTACTTGGGGCTTAGCCGCGGTCGACGGCAGCACGATCTGAGGTAGGGCACGGTTGACCGCATCCTGATCGTCCTTTAAGGTGGAGTTCAGATTGAAGTCGATGCTGACCTGAGAAAAGCCTTGGGAGGAGGTGCTGTTGGTGTGCTGCTCCTGAGGCAGTCCGGTCAGCCCTTTGATCAGGGGCTGGGTGACATCCTGGTCGATCTGTTCTGGTCCGGCCCCCGGCTCGGAGACCAGGACGAAGACGGAGGGAACCTCTATCGAGGGGAGCAATTCCTGATTGATCTGAAATGTGCTGATTCCTCCGGCGACTAGGAGAATCAGCGAAAAGAGGATGACCACCGTCCGGTTGGTCAAACACCAGCGAACAACGGTGGACATTTAAATCGAAAAACTCTCAGGCGACATATTCAACCATCTAAAGTACGTTACTCCCCTCTTAATTGTAGGTTGGCAGTTCAAATGCGGTCAGAATCTTTGCCCTTGCATGTTTCGGCCAATCCTGATATAAAGTTTGCCAGGCATGCAATCAGGGTCGTTTATATAGGAGGTTATTGATGCAAGCTTTCCGACGTTATCGCCTGGGAGTTTTTGTCGTACTGCTAGCGGCGCTGACTCTGCTCTCGACAATTCAGGTCTCGGCGCTTCCGCCTAACACGCCGATCAATCAGGTTAGGATCTTCTTCGGAGGCTATTTGGTGGCGGCTAAGGCTCATCCTCCAAATACTGCTCAGATGAAGCGCCTTCGGCAGCAGTATATAACCCCGCAGGCCAATGCCCAACTCGATCAGTGGGCGGCGACCCACCATGCTGATCCGATTTTTCGGAGCCAGAATATTCCCCGGAGTGGATCGGTGCAGCAGGGGGATAGT
>JBOHUW010000486.1:0-1463 GCA_050734895.1 Candidatus Dormibacteraceae bacterium
ATCCATTTCAGGATGCGACGCGCCAGAGCTAAGTTGGGGTCAGCCTCCATCAGATCAAAGGCGGTGAGGGCATGTGGGACCAGGTATTCACCAATCGCTAGCGCCCCCTCCATCTCCTCTGGACCTACCTCTGCTCCCCACTGTCCTCTAACATTTCTGCCCAAATGCAGCAGGGCGGAGATTCTTGCTATCGCTCCGGCCAATTTGCAGCCCCAGTAGCGAATGTGTCCCAACTCCCCCTCATCCCCCAACTTGGGCTCCAACTCTGTTCTAAATTCATCAAGCATCGCCTGCGCTTGTTTGCTTACGGTGAGAATGTGGAGCTGGGGCAGCTGCTCTAAATTCCTGGCTAACAATTTGAGCTCCGATGCGTACTCTTGGGCCACCTGATCCGGAACCGGAGCCACCTTAATCTTCCTACTACCAACTCGGCTCACTGGCATCGAATAGAGAAATCTCGCCGGCAGCCCCTTACCCTCAAATCCCGGCTGCTCAGCCATCGCTCTGATCACCTCCGGCTGTACTGCCAACCCCACGGTTAACGCTGGCTCATCGATGTACTCTGACGGTCTTCCCTTCCGATCTACCTTCAGTAGATCTCCAGCATGCCCCTTCAGGTAGACATCAAGATTCGGTTGATTTCCATATCTACCGGCCATCTGTCCGAAGATTCCACCCTCTGGGCTGAGTACTGCCATCTTGCCGCGCTGATCGGCGATCAGGGTGGCAAGTGATTCCGGAGTCGCATCGTCAGCGATAAGGCGAAATTCGGCAGGGACAACCGCATCCTGCAGCTCCATCGCAGCTATATCCACCTTCTCCAAAAGCTTCTCTTGCTCTATCCCCTCGGCTCTGGCGGCAGCATTTTGGGCTGCTTCCAAAGCCTTCTCACGCACCCGCCTTCTGGCCCTGGCCTGAGACAGCTCGTAGCTGCTCTCACTGACCATCTGTTTTTCGAATTCGAGTAGCGGTTTGGTCATCGCCCTGAAGACCGAGCTTTTTCTCTCCCCAGGAGAGAGGGCTACGGCAGTGTAGAGATTTAATGGTTCTATCCAATCGGAGTTGATTCGCAGCTGCACTCTGCCACCGGCGGTGGTGGCGAGGACATCCAGGGCCAGCATCCCAGCCAGATCAAGTGGGGTTTGGGTAGATTCAGCGAGGGCGGAGACGAAGGAGACCAGCCAAGGGGGTAGGACGTAGGCCGGGAACTCAGGAAGCTGGTTAAGCATGCCAAGCGGAATTGGAGGATCCCAGTTGGAGGTATTACCTACTGATGCCCGCTCGTGGAGGCGGGAGGAGAGCTCGATCACCTCGGCGGTTTCCAGCTGCTCATCATGCCCCAGGCGCACCATCTCCAGACCGGCAGTAATCAGACGGCGCTTGGTGGCAAGGTCCTTGACGATGTGAGCATAGTGCTCTATGTTCGCTGCGGTGGGAGTCTGCTCTTGGAGGAGGGCAAGATG
>JBOHUW010000487.1:0-1450 GCA_050734895.1 Candidatus Dormibacteraceae bacterium
AGCCGGAACAGTCATAACCCCACCCCGACATACCGGCCCACAGATAGGGCAGACCGGTAAAGAGTTTGGCGGTCCTGACCAGATCTTTACCCGTGGGCTTGGGGATCTCACTTTCTGAGTCATATACGGTGGAATCGGCAGCCGCCAGCCATTTAGAATCTTCATGTGGAGTGGCCACGAGAATCGAGCCGTGGCTACGGTCGAGAACGGGGAGGCGAGTATTAAAGCTGAGTTCCATAAACCGCTTGGAACGGTGCTGGTCCTGGTATAGCCAGGCGGTCGGTTTGGTAACCACGGCGAAGGGGTGATCCGATATCGCAGCGAAGGCGGCATCGGTTACGAGTTGAGATTTAGGCAGCCACCCCGGGTAGCCGCGCGCATCGCGAGGTGTTGACTGGTCGGGGACGACCACCTTGACCCAGTCGCCAGAGGTATCGGTGATCAGCACTCGCTGGCCATAGAGAGCCTGGGTTTCCAGATCTCCCACCAAATCCAAGCGTTGATTCAGGGTCATTTTTTTGGTCCAAGCAGCCAGGTCGACCGGGTTGGAGATGGAAGGTTGGTCGACCGGACGATTGAGGCGAGGCTGCGTCCACAGGGTGGCCACCGATACATCGATGTAGGCAACAGTGGGCGCGGCAGTGGTAGCTGCTGCGCTCGATACTGACGTCATCAATCCCAAGCATGACAGAAGCAGGGCGATTACCCCAACTATCAGCATCCGGCTTGGCATCTTCAGGCTAATTTGCATCTTCGGCTCCCGGAATTCTCATCCAAAATTCAGATTGCCTTGATCAGATAGACAGCACCGGCTGAGCCCGCCTGCCAGCGGAATTCGAACTGATCCCTCCGGTAGACATGGCGGACTTGTTGATTGTTGGCAAAGGCCGGATCATTGGTGATTACCGCTCCATCTTTGGTGAATCCCCTTACCACCATTAGGTGACCGGCGCTCTTGGGAACGCCGACTCCATCCAGGTGCTTGCTGGTATCGGTAGAGGTGTTATCCCAGTTGATTGACACCACTACCGGGATGCCTTGTTTGATCCACCCTTCAATTGCCTGTAGGGAGTCGAACTGACGCACTGAGCTGTCGAGGCCGTAGTAAGCGGCGTAGGCGGTGTTGAAGGGCCAGTTGCCAGTCCCCTGGTAGTCCTGATCGTAGGTATGGAGGGCGGCCCAGTCGACCGAGGCATCTTGGTGGTGATGCTGTTCCAAAACCGGATCGGCGGGCAGAGATCGCAGATCGGTGGCCGAGGGACCTCTGCCCCAATATTCAACTACCATCTCGGTTGAGGTCGGGCTACACCAGGCCTCACCGCCGCCGTCAAACTTGGGGTACTCCCCCTTGTGGGTCTCTTGAGAGTGGGTTGGGACCGGAAGGTCGATGGTGGAGCGCATGGTAGTTGGACTGGTCGTTTGGCTGGGGGGTTGGGGAGCGGATGTGGTG
>JBOHUW010000488.1:0-1445 GCA_050734895.1 Candidatus Dormibacteraceae bacterium
GCCCACAAGCTACCGGGGGATCCCACCAATATCGGGCTTGACAAGCCGATTTATACCCTCAGCGTGGCTTCGGAAATTTTGGAGACTCACCCCCGGACGCTGATGATGTACGAGCATCTCGATCTGATTCAGCCCAAGCGGACAGTGACCAATCGCCGTCGTTACTCGCAACGCGATTTAATGAAGCTGCAGGCAATTCAGACCCTGACTCGCAAGCATGGAGTCAACCTGGCCGGGGTTCGTTACATCCTGGCGATGCTGAAGACCCTGCAGGAGGCGGAGTTGCCGATTCCGCAGCCGCTGATCGGGCTCGATGTCACTCAGCTAGCGGTTTAAATCCTGCCTTACTGGCCTCCATTCATTTAGGCTTGCCTTGCCTGATGGATTAAAGCTTGCGATCGACTTAGCCGTCTTTAGAGATTAGACACCAGCGGTAGAAATTCGACCGGTTATTACCGGTTGACTTTCTGCTATCTAGGTCTAATCCTCTCCCCTAGGTGTTGGGGACAATTGAACGATATTGCCTCAGGCATGAAAGGTACCGAGCAAATCGGAGTGATCCTCCGATCTGCTGATTGCGTATCTATCCACATGAAGTTTCTCGGACAATTTCAGGGAAGGCAGGTGCCGCCCAATCAATCCCCTAAGCAAAGGAGTCTTTAGCATGCCTGACAGCTTGTTCGGCGGAAAAGCAGTGATTCAGTTTCAGCACGAGCACGAGCGGCGTGGCTTTTTGAAATATGCAGCGCTTGTTGGCGTAGGTGGAGCGCTGGCTACAGGAGTGGCGCCGGTGTTGGCCGCCTCCAGCTCAGATCAGTTCGGAAGTGGTGATGTGGGCATCCTGAACTACGCCTTAACACTTGAATACTTGGAGTCGACTTTCTACGCAATGGGCGTTCAGCAGACCGAACTGGGAGACAATCGAAAGTACATTGAACCGATCGCGGCGCATGAGGCGGCGCATGTGCAGGCGATCACCGCCACGCTGCAGAAGTTGAGCCAGACACCGGTCTCCAAGCCCAGATTTAAATTCCCCGATGGGACCTTCACCGATCCCCAGAAATTCCTGAAAATAGCCTCAACTTTTGAAGAGACCGGAGTTAAGGCTTATCACGGTCAGGTAACTCTGATCCAAAGTGGAGACATCCTGGCCGCCGCCGCCAGCATCGCCGGTGTCGAATCTCGACACGCCTCGGTGCTCAACCTGATCCTGGGCCAGAAGCCGGTGCTGGCACCGGTCGAAGCCCATGCCTCGATGGACGAGATTCTGGCCATTGTCAAGCCATTCATAGGATAGAGAGATGTTGAACAGTAATCTGAATCGAAGAAGCGTTTTTGGCCGAGGGGCCGTGCTCGGCGGTGCGGTGATCAGCGGCAGCACGGCGATCGAACTCCTTGGCACCACCCGCGCCTGGGCGGCCGACTTCAACAGCGATGTTGACGTC
>JBOHUW010000489.1:0-1434 GCA_050734895.1 Candidatus Dormibacteraceae bacterium
TTCAACAGGTGTACGCTAACCTCACCCCAAAGGATGCTTATGAAGCCGTTCTCAAAACCTTCCGAGATGAGGAGGAGCGACAATAGCAGACTGGGGTTTCGTAACACAGAGGCCATTTCCCACCCTCGCTAGGGGGATATAATTGCGCCCCCGGTGAGAAAGGACATGTCCCCCCATTTGGGGGGGGGCTTCCAGAGTGGGTGAATAGCCGGAGGGAATTGCACCCTCTGTCTACTCACCCTTTTAAATTGCCCTGCAAATTGGGGGAGGATACTTCCTGAACTTATTCCTGATTCTGTTGGAGTGCTTCTAGTGCGGCTATCCGTTGACGTTGCTTCTGGAGTTCTTCCTTGAGGCTTGCCATCTGCTGTTCTACTTCAGTAGGCTCCCTTCCGATCCCCAATCGCTCATCAAGGGAAATACCAGTAGCTTTGAGGGCGGCAACAAAAACGTCAGCCGGAGGCATGACGCCACCGCGACCCCAGGCGGAGATTGTTCGATCCGAGTAACGTCGCCCGATCAGAGGCTCGATTTTATTCCCTAGAGCGAGGGCTTTACCTGCATGATCTATAGCATCTCCTATCAAGGAGGCAACTACTTTGGCGGGTTCGTTTCGGGAATTTTTTAGCTTCACACGAGACAAGTTACAGGTAAACTGCGAATACCTCTTGACAATAGGTAATCGTTTGGGTTGACTTTTATTCGTGAAACAAGTAGTTACTCGTAAGGCTATTGAAATTCTCTCTAGTTGCTCATATCAAATTGCTGGCCACTGTGGAAATTTCTCTTCTGAGGGGGCAGTATGAAGGTGGATATGGTCTTGGACGTAGAGGAAGGCGATCTGGTTCGAGCGAAATACTTCTTTGTGGATTTGATCTCGGTTGAGTTCTTTTCCTCCAATAAAGAGAATCCTCTAACCCTGATGGGCCCCATCCCAAGGGTGCAAAGGCTCCTAGAGGAGGCGCTAAACGCCTGCTCACGAGCTGTTCCTGGTAACCCAGCAGTGCGAGGAATCTCTGGAGAGGGTTATTGAGCGAGGAAAAAACTAGCGTAACAATTCAGGTGGGCGGGCCGCATCAGCTTTGGCTTGACTCAAGTTAAGCTACGCTAGCTGTAGTGCTCTGCATAAAAATGCTAAGTGTGCGAAAATGAAACTATGCAAGAAATCCCCGGGGCCATCGACATGAGGCCGTATTCTGGGCAATGGATAGCCGAAGAGTCCGTGGAAGGGAAAATTGACGAAGTTCGAGTCGTTGCTTCAGCTTCTGAATATTACCTGGTTTTGAAGGAACTGGAACGCTTGGGCAAAGACCAACATAATGTGGGGATTTGGAAGGTCCCAACGGCCGCCAGTGCCGCTATGCTCTGAGCTGGTCTTGTAGAACTTGCCAAGATTTCGCTGGCGGTTATTTGAAGGTCTGCCTAGTCCTGCGC
>JBOHUW010000490.1:0-1433 GCA_050734895.1 Candidatus Dormibacteraceae bacterium
GGCGGGATCCACCCAATTTCTAGCCATTCCCACCCTCTCCGAATCCCTGGCTGGACGGGTAGGGTTCATCAACTTATGGGGGCTCAGCGTAGCCGAACGCTGTGGTTATACCGGTAACTTCTGCGATCTGGCTTTCAACGATCCGGCCGCGTTTGTTGATTCCAATTCACATTGGCAACGAAAGGATTATATCAAGGCCGTGATTCAAGGCGGATATCCGGAGCTGCTGCCAATGCCAGCCACAGCCAACGCCCGACATACCTGGTTTACCGGCTACCTGACTACAATAGTCGAGCGGGATATCAGCAGCTTTGCAGAGATCGAGCGAATCTCCGCCCTCCAGGCAATTCTCAAATTAGTCGCTGCCCGGGCGGGAAGTCTAGTAGTCCAGTCAGACCTGGCGCGTAGCTTGCAATTGAACCGGGAAACCGTCCGAAATTACCTGGGCTATTTGGAGTTGGTCTTCCTGTTGGCCACCATCCCGAGTTGGTCCAACAACCTCTCTTCTCGAATTGCTCGGACCCCCAAAACCTACGTAACCGACTCCGGACTGGCCGCTCACTTACTCGGGGTTGAGGCCCAAGCCTTAGCCACTCCTGGTCATTCAGCCCTAGGTGGGCTGCTCGAAACCTTCGTACTCAGCGAAATTATGAAGCTGCAGTCGGTAGCCGATACTCCATTTGAAATCCACCACTATCGGGAACGAGATGATCGCGAAATAGACCTGATTCTCGAAGACCGGCAGGGGCGAGTGGTAGCGATAGAGGTTAAGGCCAGCGTCTCTCCACCAGCCGGAGCAGCACGACACCTGCATTGGCTGGGTGATCGTCTGGGTGACCGACTTCGAGCCGGCATTCTCCTCCACTTGGGGCCGCAGGGAGGATCGCTCGGCGATAGGATTTACTCACTTCCCGTTTCCTCACTGTGGGGCAACACTGGTCATGGGCTCTAATTAGAAGGTCTCGAGGGTGGATGCTTGAATCTGGCTGGTAGTAGTTATAGCGATCGGGCTTCGGGTAATTTCACTGCTCATCTCGATTTGCATGGTTAAGACGGAGACTCCTCTACTCCGCGCAGCTCGCCATGCTGACGATGGCTGGATTCCAGAGCCGACAACGCTGCCGCCGCGAGTTGAGTCAAGGCAAACTGGCGGTCTGCCTCATGCTCCTCACCCACCGAGCGAAGGGCATAATGACTCAACACTTCGAGCCAATCTGCCGCACTGCGCCGATCATCCCTAGCCAAGCCGCTGAATCTCTTCTCTCTCCAGCGCTCTCGCAAGGCTCGAGCCAAGGCCAGCTGCAGCTCCTCACGCTGGGCGACCACTCCAAACTGGATCTCGGCCCGCGAGCTCGCGGACAAATCCTCCCTGTTAATCGAGCCTGTCTGCGGGGCCTCATTAAATTCAAACGGAACTTCAACTGAAATCAATT
>JBOHUW010000491.1:0-1424 GCA_050734895.1 Candidatus Dormibacteraceae bacterium
TCAGCTTATTCTCATAAACCAACTCCACTTTTTAGGGGACAGACCACAACATCCTTTCGGATGATGTATTTTTAAAAGGTGACCAAGATCGACCTTCACCGGCTAGTCGAAGAATTACCGGAGACTTTCATCAATGAAGCCGCCGTGGTTCTCGCTCATGTCACAATTGACCCCATGCTAAGGGTTCATTATCTAGCCGATTGGGATGATGAACCCTTGACGGAAGAGGACCGGGCTGCACTGCAGGAGGGTATTGCTCAGGCCGATCGTGGTGAGACGAAACCCTTAACTCCATCGGTAATGGAGAGAAATTCCAACGGCTGATTCAATCCGCAAATGGTCTATATCAACTACCCCTCAAACCGATAAGGATCTCGGACGGCTTAGCAAGCCTGACCGGGAGAGAATCAAGCGATCTATCCAGAAGTTACCGGAAGGCGACATTCGCCAACTTCAAGGATGGAGACCACCGGTGTGGCGCCTCCGGGTTGGTAATTGGCGCGTTCTTTATCGGCTTAATATCTCTGAAGCAATCATCACCGTAATAGCAGTCCGTCCGCGAGGAAGTGCCTACAAACCTTGACCCCCTAGAGCCTCGAGCTCGTCAAGCATAGGTATGGGGTAAAATTCAGAAAATTTGCTACCCGTCTCCTCTGGCGGATTGCCGGGATGGGACTTTCACCCACTGGTCATCTGGCCCTTTGCTGCGCACCCAGGAGGATCGTGAACGTCGAGCCATCACCTGGCGTACTGTCCAGGGTGACTTGCCCACCATGGAGGTCCACGATCTTGCGAACTAGATATAGTCCCAGCCCGAGGCCCGAGGCAGTGGCGGTAGCTCCCCGCTGCCATCGCTCAAAAACCCGCTCTGCCTCCGACGCCTCGATACCTGGTCCCTCATCGCTCACCGCAATCGTCAAATCTGGATTAGCCTTGACCGTAATCCGTACCTTGGATTGATCGGGGGAGTATTTGATCGCATTCCCCACCAAATTGATCAATGCCAGCCGCAGCAGGTGACGATCAACTGTGGCCAGGATGTCAGGCTCGGGTAGCCTCTTCTCGCTCTGCCTTTTGGGCAAGGCCCGCCGGCAGGAGCCCAAAACCCTTCGCCATCGACTCTTTCACACTGCTACCCGCATCTCCCACTCTGGCCTCCAGCTCATCCTGCGCCTGCAGGCCTATTAGATAGTGGAAGAAAACCCTGCTGATAGCCTTCCAGCGGCTGGTGCGTTTACAACCAGGCTAATACCTGCTCCTCAATTCTTCCCTGGCTCAACGACTCTGCCCAAAGGCTGATGTTTTGCGTCTTTTAACTACCCCAGGGCGCGGTTTTCTCTCCAGCTGCGGCTCTTCTACCCGCCAACTCCAGCTTGAGTTAAGAGGGTCGACGCAACACCATTAAAAAGCGAGGTGTTGTAAAT
>JBOHUW010000492.1:0-1419 GCA_050734895.1 Candidatus Dormibacteraceae bacterium
GAAAAAAAGCTGAGTCCTCCAAGGTGCTGGAGCAGCTGGCCGAGTTGCTTCAGGCACAGCTACCCCAGAACTCACGCTCCCAGAAGACGAGGAGGTGGGTGAGTGGCCGGCTGCCCGCTCTCGCATAGATGAGGGTGTTGTATCGGATTCCACTCATCCTGCGGATGATTCTAGCAGCGAGCATTTTAGCTCCGCTGGGTGCGGAGGTTCTGCATCTTGTGGCACCCAGGCTGTGGCCGCTGGCGCTCCTCGCCGGCAGCGTAGCTGCATACGGAGCGTTGCATCGGTTTCGCCCTCAAGGCGAGCTGATAGTTCCCGGATTCTCTGTTGCAATTCCCAAGCGATGGCTGGCTCCATTGGGGATTCTCGCTGCGAGTATCTCGATAGCCTTGATCTGGGCTATCGGATTGCAGCCGCTGATGCTAGATTTCCTCCTTGCTCTGGTGGCGAGTGTGCTAGTTGCATCGATGATCAATGGCAATAAGTCGGGCGAGAGTAGGAGCGTAGATCCGGCGGAGATCGTCGCCGCCTGGCCCCAGCTCACCGCTCCAGGCTCTCCAATCGCCAAGGCTCTCGGAGGCAGCAGCGCTTCGATTTGGAAGCGCGATGAGGTGGGCTGGAGCCTCCTTCTGGAGCTCTCCTCTGGACACACGGTATCCGAGGTGATCGCGATCACCGCCAATCTGGAGAGTGCCTTTAAGGTGCGTCGCGGCAGCCTTCGGATTATCCCTGATGAGCTGGCCAATCGCTGCTACCTGCGAGCGGTAACCAAGGATCTACTCAGATCAGTCGAGAAATGGCCAGGTCCGAGCAGCCAGAGCATCCTACAGCCGATTCGGCTGGGGAGCTTTGAGGATGGCGCTCCTGCGCTGCTCTCGCTGGTTCCAGAGGCCGGCAAGGGGATTAGCGTGCTCCTCGCCGGTCAGACCGGAATGGGCAAATCAAGCCTTATCAACGTCATCATCGGCTCGCTTGCCAATTGCAGTGATGTGGTGCTGATGGGTATCGATCCTCAGGGCTCCGAGCTTGGACCTTGGGAGGCGGTATTTGAGCCCGGCTGTCTGGTGCTCGATGCGGGAGTAGAGGCCGAGCGGCTGCTCGACCGGTTAGAAGCGATAATGACCGCCCGCACCGATTGGCTGCGCCACCAGGGCAAGCGGCTTTGGACGCCCTCCTCAGCTCAGCCGGAGATCGTTTTAGTGGTCGATGAGGCGGCCGACCTGGCCTCGATGATGGAGCTTTTGGTACAGCTGGCGAAGAAGGGTCGCAAGGCAGGGATCCACCTGATCTTGGCCACTCAGCGATCTTCGGCGAAGTCACTCGGCGAGTGGGGGACCGAGCTCAGCGCGCAGTTTGGGGTAAAGATTTGCCTGGGGGTGAGCAGCATCACCGATGTCAACATCGTGCTTGGAGCTGGAG
>JBOHUW010000493.1:0-1418 GCA_050734895.1 Candidatus Dormibacteraceae bacterium
CGGCTAGCTGCGTCTAAAACTTAACTATTTGTCAAGTATTAAGAAGAACATGCTCCCCTCGGTGGGGAGATTCGCCCAGATCCCGAGCCGACGAACCTATCTGCCCAGCTCTTCGCCGCCTTTTGATAGTCGGGGGTATCGGTAGCCAGGTTAACATCGTGCCCAGAGTCGGCCAGCAGGTACGTTTGCAGGCAGGAGGCGGGGCTAAAGAAGGGAGTTTCCTGGGCGCGAAACGCAGCCGCACTGGCACAGTTGCCACTCCCCGCGCCAGTACAGATCGAATTGTCTGCTCCGCCATTGGCGATCAACACCGGGACCTTGATCAGGTGGGTCACACTAAGCACCACCGAGAACCCCAGGCTGTCGGGCGCCTCGAGCGTACTCCACACATCTTTCGTCGCCTCGTCAGTGTCCACCACCTTAGGATTCTCGGTGGCCTTGTAGTAGAAGTCCTCGCCACGAGTTCCGGGCTTGGTGGTGAGGTAGCCAACATCGAGCCCCGGATCGTCAAGATCCGGATCCAGGGGAGCCGGCTGGAAGCTGAGAAAGAGCTTGGCTATTGTGACAAGGTTGAGCTTATGGCTGAACCCGCTCAGAAAAACCCCGTCAACATCATGATAGTTGGCGGCCTCGAGGATCGAGATCGCCGAGCCCAGCGAGTGGCCCCCGACGATGACCTTGTTGAAACGATGACCGCCAATCTCACCATCGCGAAGCTCCTGGATGACCGCATGCACGGCCGCCGCCTGGAGATCGGCCGTGAGCAAGGCACTGAGCGGTTTCGAACTCTCTCCTGTCCCCATCCGATCGACGACAAAGGTGGCGTAGTTGGCCCGGTTCATCGCCTGCCGGAAGTTGTAGATTTGCGGCTCATAGGGAAAGTTCCAATAGGCCTGGTTGTAAGTCGCGCCGGGAATAAGGACCATAACCGTGCTGGCCTGGCCACCGGAGGGCAGGCAGAGAGTACCGTGCATGGTAGAAGAGAGCAGTAGGGCAACAGGAACGCTGACCTCGGCCCCTTGGCACGATGCTCCCCCACTACCCTGGTCAGCTCGGGCCAAAGTGGAAGCCCCGGGGGCCAAAAGAATCATCCCCACCGCCAAAAGCCCAGCCGCCATCCGCTTAAATACTCCGCTATACATTAATCAATCTACCCTCACTAAAATTCAAAATAAACCTATAAGCGAGTTATCCTAGCAGGCTTACAGGGAGAAGCACGAAAGCCCCTAAGGCTGAATCACGGTCATGGCATCCGGATGAAACCTTGCATCAGCGCATAGCTGGTGCACCACACTTCAGGGTCCAACAGCTCTTCATGGGCCTGGGTAAAGAGGGTGTCGATCTCCTCCTTCCCAACGCTCTCACTCAACTGATCGCGAATAGGGGTGGCGCCCATCAGAGGGAATGCTCTATAGGCG
>JBOHUW010000494.1:0-1393 GCA_050734895.1 Candidatus Dormibacteraceae bacterium
GAAGTAGATGTACATGAATAACACGGTCAGTATTACCGGAAACCTAACTCGAGATGTCGAGCTGAAGAAGAGCAAGGGAGGCAAACCGTTCGCCCGCGTCCTGATAGCTGTCAATCGCAGCTTCAAGAAAGACAGCGAGAAGAAGGGAGCGGAATTCCTGCCGGTGGTGATCTGGGATAAGCAGGCGGAGAACGCGGCTAAGTTCTTGGGCAAGGGCTCGAAGGTCTCGATTTTGGGCTCACTTCGCGGGAGCTTCTTTGAAGTGACCGTGGATGGTCAGACCAAGACCCGCCTTGACGTCGAGGTGGTGGCCAACCAGATTCAGTACCACACCTGGAAACAGGATGAGGGAGCTGCGGCAGCTGGGGGCCGAGGGAAGGGGTAATGCTGGAGGGGATACGAAAGGCTCCGGCCGGAGCGGTGATAGCGGTGGTGGCAGCAGCTATATGGCTGCTGTCACTCATCTCCGGACATCCAGCCCAGCTATTTTTCTCATCCTCTGCCTCGGATGGAGTGGGAGCTGCGATCAACCGAATCGTTGGGGCAGGAGAGAGTGGGCTGCATATCGCGGTTGTGGTAGTTCCGCTACTGCTGTTGGCCGCAGTAGCTCTCTGGATTCTGATCATTCGCTCGATCCCTTATCGGGCGAGCAAGCTACTAAAAGAGCTGCCGATTCGAGATCGCCAGGGCAAAGGCCCTCGACTGCGCTGGGCCTGGAAGAAGGGGCATGTCTGGCATCTAGCCTGGAAGGTGCCCCCCTTATTGCTGGCCTCAGGGATGGAGAAAGGTAAGGAGGTATTCGAGCAGGGGCTCGATGCCAACTGCAACATCTGGGCGAAATCTGGCCTGGTGCACATGCGAGCTGGTACGGCTAAACTGCCCGAGTTCTTGAGCTATGAGGACTTTTATCATCACAGTCCACCATCGGGCGAGCTGGTCTTTGGGGTTGGCTGGAGTAAGGAGGGTGCGCTCTGGCAGGATTTGGCCCTGGCCCCGCACATACTTTCCGGTGGGGCGAGTGGAGCTGGGAAAACAGTCTTCCTGCGCCAGGCGGTAACCAACCTGCTGCTGAGATATGGCCCAGAGCAGCTGAAGCTGGTACCGATTGATTTAAAGCGGGTGGAATTCAACCTCTTTCGAGATGTACCCCATCTGCTGCCGGAGATAGGGGTGGCACTCAAGTTAGAAGATTGCGATGCTGCCCTCTCAATGCTGAGTGATGAGCTATTTCGGCGGCTAGCACGGCTGGAAGAGGCAGGGGTGGAGAACATCCAGAATTGGAATTCGAGCAACCCCACAGAGAAGCTGGCTTATGTGCTGGTAGTGATCGACGAGGTGGCCGAGGTGCAGAGGTCGGCTGAGGCAGCTGGCTCCCCGCGAGCAAGCAAAGCGC
>JBOHUW010000495.1:0-1392 GCA_050734895.1 Candidatus Dormibacteraceae bacterium
TCGGTGGTGAGCTGGGTTTGGATGCTGCCATCAAGTCCCAAGAGGTAAATGTCGGAGGAGTTGGCGGTGCGCTTGACCGCCAGCAGGTGTTGATGATCGGGCAGCACTGCAGGCTGCGTCCAGCCGCCGCTGGCGATCACCGTGAAGGCGTCGTTTTGCAGTCGGTAAAGAGAGCCGGCCTGGGCCAGGACAATGCTTCCCGGAAGGTTGATCAGGGGACGACTTTTATCTGGGGCCTGAGCATTTTCAACCCCGCCGCCGGAGTGTCGAAGAGCTCCGAGCAGGAGATAAACTCCGGCCCCGAAGGCCACCATCAAGATCAGCAGGCCGGCCACTTGGAGAGTGCGCAAACTCATTCTGTAGTGGGAAAATATTGGTGAATCTTTTCGTTCACTCGATCCACATCGGGAATCAGGACATCTTCGTCGTTAATCATTTTGCCATTGGCATACCCGTTGAGCACAATCTGGTGAATATTTTCCGGCTGCACCTTGATAGCCACAGGGAGGAGCTCCGGGATCCGGCTTAGCTCGAGGTCGGTCTTGAGCTGGCCACTGAAGGTGGAAGTAAGGGAGGGCAGATCGGCGGCGTTGAGGGCTTTGGCTTTCGCCTTGAGAGCCACCAACACCTGCTGCTGTCGGAAGTTGCGGCCGATGTCACCGAGGAGGTCGCTATGTCGCGAGCGAACGTAGTTCATCGCCTCCAGACCGTCCATATGTTGGGCTCCAGGCAGTACTGCGACCCGTTTATAGCTATAGGGATTATCGCTGTTTATGTCGTTGGGGTAAAAATCATCCAAGATGGGATTGGTAGTGACCACATCCACTCCGCCCACCGTGTCGATTACCTTGACCAAGCCCTGCAGACCAATCCAGATGTAGTTGTCGATGTGAATGTTGAAGTTGCGCGAGATGCTCTCCTCGGCGGCTTCGGCGCCGCCCACTGAGAAAGCAGTCATCAGTTTGGCTGAACCGTGTTCGACTCCATTGGACCAAATCGGTAGATAGAAGTCACGGGGAATCGAGAGCATGGTAACCGCTTTTTGGGTGGGATCGATCCGTACCAGAATCATCGACTGAGTGAGAGGATTCGATCCATTGAACTTGGCGTCATCATCCGAGCCGAGCAGGAGGACGGTAAAGGCGGCGCTGCTCTCACCCTGCAAGAGGGCGGCATCGGCATGGTTGCTTGCTCCGCCGACGGCGACATGGCTAGAAGTGGCGTGGAGCGCGGCGCTGGCGACGGGAGCGAAGTAGGCGCCGGCTCCCCCGACTCCGCTGAGCAAAAAGCCGAGGATGATCAGAATCGGCCCCCAGAGCGGCCAGGGTTTACGGCTGGAGCGCCGACGAATCGGCTGCTCTGTCACCTGCCTTCGGAGGATAGGGGATGAGG
>JBOHUW010000496.1:0-1390 GCA_050734895.1 Candidatus Dormibacteraceae bacterium
TCTCATCCCCACGGGAGCCGGCCGTAGACCAGTTCAGTATCGATCGTGACAGCAGCAGCAATTCCCTGCGAGGCGGCAAGCATCACTTGAGATGCCGGGGCGGGCATCGACAGACGACGGGCCATGTCACCCACCGCATAGACGCCAGCCACACTGGTTTGAGCGAAATCGTTGACTTCCACTGAGTCGTCATCGAGAATGCGGCAGCACAGCTGCCGAGCTAGGCCGCTGCGCTGCCTAGTTGGAGCCTTTAAGAACAGCGCTCGGCGAGCTAGTGGCGGCCCGGCATTAAACACCAGATACTCGAGTTGAGAGCCGTTGCCTTCCAAGCGTACGATGGGCTCTTCGCGAACCTCGACACCTGCACCCCTTAGAAGGTTCCACTGGTCCTCGGCAAGCTCACCCTTACCGTTCAGACACAACACGACGTCCTTGCTCCACCGGGTTAGATGGACCGCGAAATGGGCATCATAAGGGCGCATCGCGAGAACAGCAAGCGGCTGGTCACGTAATTCCCATCCATCGCAGTATGGGCAGTGCAATACGCTACGTCCCCATAATGGGGCAAGTCCCTCTATACCTGGCGGCTCATCGATGACCCCAGTTGCGAGCACAAGGCGCCGAGCACTCTGCTCAGTCCCATCAGCCAGATTCACTGTGAAATCATTCGACTGCCCCCTTACCGTGGACGCCTCCACTTCGCGCACCTCGATGCTGGGATAGACACTGAGCTCCTGCCGGCCAATCTTCCGAAACTCTGCGGGACTGGTGCCATCTCGAGAAAGGAAGTTATGCATCCCAGATGACTGGGCATTACGCCCGGGGCCTGCATTTAGCACCAGAGCAGATCGACGCGCACGTCCCAAGGTAAGGGCTGTCTGTAACCCAGCTGGGCCACCGCCCACGACTATTACATCAAACATAGGGCAACTTCAATATTAGCTCTGCGACGCCTTCTCTGTGCTACCACAACATATCAACCTGGCTGGGCTTCCGCGGCGTTTTCCCGGCCGTGGTGTTGTACTCAATTTGAGGTTAAATTCCTGCGGGCTGGAGCTTCAGGGTTCTTATTCTGTTCCGTCAACTAGGCAAATTTGAACTTGTGGGGACCTAACGCAAGCTAATCCGAACTCCCCGCTGCAAGCTGAAGGACCAGAAGCCAAAATCCGATGAAGACGTATCAATTGAGGGTTTGCAGGCTCACGACGGTGCCTAGAGGACACTATTTGGAGGGAAGGTCAGAAGGGAACTATGCGATTATTGTGGCTTATGGACAAGAGCTTCGATGAATTGGTTGCAGAAGCCGATGTGGTCGACGTCGCCGGCTGGGATTTCTCTTGGCTGGAGGGCCGGGCCACCGAAGAGCGCCCGCCCTGGGGTTACCAAAAGC
>JBOHUW010000497.1:0-1389 GCA_050734895.1 Candidatus Dormibacteraceae bacterium
GAATGGAGGGTTCACGCCTCGGGGTTTGGGTCGCTCACGGCGAGGGGCGTTTGCACATTCCCGAAGCAGCTCAAGCGATTGATCCAATCCTCGCGCCGATGCGATTCGTAGATCCTCAGGGCTATCCGACGGAAACCTATCCGTTCAATCCCAACGGCAGCCCGGGTGGTATTACAGCTCTGACCTCGTCAGATGGTAGGCACTTAGCGATCATGCCGCATCCGGAGCGAGTGACCAATCGGATGTGGCAATGGCCGTGGATGCCGCCAGAATGGCGCGACTTGGAAGTGAGTCCATGGCTCAAGATGTTTCAAAACGCCTATGAGTGGTGCACTAGTTCATGAGTGAGCAACTCGATTACGGCGAACAGTTTTCCGCGTCTTACGACAATGGGCGCACGTTGTCCGATGAGGCGCTGAAACTGTGGATGACCCGGTTCGGCCGGTATCTGGAAGGGACCCAAGACCTCTTGATCATTGATGTCGGTGCCGGCACTGGCCGATTCTCATTCCCGTTGGCGAGCTGGTTCCAGGCTACGGTCATCGGAGTGGAACCCTCGAGCAAAATGCGAGCTGTCGCTCTGGCAAAGAAGCCACATCCGAGAGTACGGTTCGTGACCGGCGATGCTGCAAATATCCCGGTAGCTGACGCATCTGCCGATGCGGCACTCCTCTCGATGGTTGTT
Source organism: Candidatus Dormibacteraceae bacterium (assembly GCA_050734895.1). Taxonomy (GTDB): domain Bacteria; phylum Chloroflexota; class Dormibacteria; order Dormibacterales; family Dormibacteraceae; genus JBOHUW01. The sequence goes on from JBOHUW010000497.1 coordinate 686, forward strand.
CATCACATTCCGGATGTGCGGATGGCTGCACGTGAACTGGCGCGAGTGGTTAAGCCTGGCGGATACATGTTTATCCGAAATGCGTTCAAAGGGCGCCTCGCCGGCATGTCCTGGTATCGGTGGTTTCCCGAAGCTAAGTTGATCGACGAAGCGCGTTTGCCATCAGTACAAGAAATCGATGACACGTTTGCATCCGCCGGCTTTGCGAAAGTAGGCCTCGAAGTGGTGCCTCAAATCTTTGCGCATACGTTCGATGAGTTCGTGGGCAAGATCGGCTCGCGTGCAATCTCCACGCAGAAACTCATCTCCGATGAGGAGTTCGAGGCGGGAATGCACCGCATGCGGGAAGCGGCGACGCAAGTAGATCAAAATGAGCCGGTGTTGAAAGATACCGATCTGCTCGTCCTGTGTCGTTTACCGTAGGACGGCGGACCATGTTGGGATTAAGCGGCAATTAAACGCTTGCCAAGGCAATAACTTTTACCGGACGGAGGCTGATTGCCGTTCGAGGCAAAGAGGTTCGTTGAGCAACCATCGATTCCCGCCCTGGACCGACCAAATATTTCTCAGTGATTTGTCGAGTCCAAAAACCATGTTCGTCTACCTGAAGCATTGCTTGCCCCAAAGCTCGTAGCTGACGATTCGGACGCTCGCCGTCTGCCCGCTCTTCGTCTTCCAGGTCAATACAGGTCGCAGCCTTGGGG
>JBOHUW010000498.1:0-1381 GCA_050734895.1 Candidatus Dormibacteraceae bacterium
CTCTTGAGGCTAACTTAGCTGACCTGCAAAGACATGCTCGAGTCTTCGAGGAGCGAAGTGGTTTTACGTATACGGTTTTAGAACGAAATAGCGGTGAGATTATCGGCTGTGTTTATATCTATCCGCCTCGCAGTTCGGGCTATGATGCCGATGTCCGATCCTGGGTTAGGGCAGATCGAGATCATCTGGATAGCGCCCTCTATGGAGTGGTCGACGGTTGGCTGGTCAGCACCTGGCCCTTCCGCCGGGTTGAATATGCCTGCCGTCCTTAAATTGGAGTTTAGCTTAATTCGTTCAAAAGGATCTGTCATTTAGTTCGGCAGGAATCGAGGATCGACATGTCAATCACACTGCCAGCAAATCTAATCACTGCGTTACACCGTCGCCTCGGCTCAACGGCGCAGCAATGGCTAGATGTCGAACTGCCCTCTGTGCTCGCTCGATGCCAAACTCGGTGGAATCTTACGGTGGAGGGGGTGATCGATGGGGGTGCCACCGCCGCAATATTCGCCGTGCGTCAAACTGGAAATCGCCCGGCCGTCCTCAAAATTTTGCCAGAGCTGGACCTAGCTGCACAAGAGCTCTTAGGTTGGCAGCTATGGTCTGGACGCGGATTACCTCGGCTTCTCGATTATGATTTACCGAGCGGTGTGTTGCTGCAAGAGAGAGTCCTTCCAGGCACCTCTCTTCTCGACCCATCCGTAAAGGAAGCGTCGGCACACGCAGCACGACTCTTGCAGCAGCTCATGGCGGTGATTGTTGATCGCCCCCTTCCGCCTCTCGTGAAGCGTGTTGATGGTCGCCTTCGTCATGCAAGTGAGCTCGTCCGGGAGGGGGAGAACGCGGTGAGTGAGATTCTTGTGCTTAAGGCTGCACGGCTGAGTGAAACATTGCTCGCCGACCAGACAATCCCTACCGCTCTCCACGGCGACTATTTCCCCGACAACATTCTTTGGAGTGACACGCAGGGGTGGATGGCGATCGACCCACAGCCGTGCTTCGGGGATTCCGCCTTCGATGCAGGCACATGGTGTTATGCCTATCAACGCGGGGAGCACGTGTCCGACCACGCGACGGTATTCGCCACGACGTTGGGCATTGACATCGAGCGCATCATTGGATGGGCACGGGTAGTCGCAATCACCAACCTAGCTTGGCGGTTTGCGTGTGGGCATGCATCCGAGCGAGAAGTAGTAACCAGCCTCGCTTTCGCCACAATTGATCGAGGTTCGTACTCGAATTGAGATTGGGAACGACATAGCATAACTGCTTAGCGGCTTATATGCCCCCCATTTAGCTACCTATTTAGACGTTTTATTTGCAATCTTGGTAGCATATTTTGAATGTCCCTCTCTGACGATCAGCTCCGGCGATATAATCC
>JBOHUW010000499.1:0-1380 GCA_050734895.1 Candidatus Dormibacteraceae bacterium
TAGCCCTGGTTCGGTGGTCGGCGGAGGCCGACCTGGAATCTAACTGGCAGTGTTGCCAGCCCTGGCCATGGGTAATCGTGGGCGCCGGAGCTCCTCCTCCGGCGCTGGCCGACTTCGCTCGCTTCCCTCCGGTAGTAGTGAGGTGGATCGGGACTCGGTCACCGTTACCTGAGGGCTGGCATCGATCAACCGGCTGGCCGGCTCTTGAGAGTTGGCTCAAACGACTCCCTCGCCGCTCGCTGGCCGGACTACGTCTCGCTCCCTATCGGGGGTTGAGCTACCGCTCCGGTAAGCCGGTTTTGGCTCCGGCCATCGAGGCCCTCTTCGCCGCCCACCCGATGGGACTCAAACCGACTCCCCCCTTGAACCGCGCCAATGCCCTGCTGAATCGTCGCCATCTCCCCTTCGCCGTTGGCCAGGAGAAAGGTTGGCTGCGGCTCCACTCCCAAACCACCCCCATTTCCGAGCGGAGAGACTGACTATGCGAGCCGATGCTGAGATCTTACTGCTGGAAGACGATCCCGAAGAGCTGGAGCGGGTTCAGAACGCCATGGCTCGGGCCGGCCTGCCGGTCTTACCCGCGACCAACCCGGATGTTGCCCTCGCTCTCCTGCCCTATCACAAGCCGGTCCTGGCGGTGGTCGATCTGGACATGAGTAAGGCCGAACCGAGTGAGAAAGGGGTCAACGATGTTCTCCGTTGGCTCTACGAATGGGCCGGTGAGTGCATGGTCATCGTCTACTCCTCGCACGTGGGTACGATCGAGCAGCAGGAGCCGGTTTACGCGGTCCATCCCTACGCCCTTTTTCAACAGAAGATAGAGGGGGAAAAGGCTCTGCTCCAACGCATTGAACGTCTCCTCGCCACCCGCTTTGGCGATCTCTCGATCAGCCGCGGGAAGGTCCGCCACAACCCCAGCGGCCGCCTCCACCCCCACCGGGTGGCGGTCTCCCTCCTGATGGCCAAACGGATCAAGCAGCCGCTCTATCTCGATGACACCGACGCCCGCGCCGCGCGCCGCTTCAATAGCTGGCTGGAAAAACAGGTTGAATCTCCGGTCCGGGTGATTTCTCACCGCGATCACCGTTACGAGCTGATCCTGGAAGAGGTCGCCTCGGAGGAAGCCAGCTGATCTCGATGCTGCCGCCAGCGGCAAGGAGTTAAGAAAATAAGTGAGAATTGATCCGGCCGAGGTGGCCGAACTCCCCCTCCTCGCCGCCCTCCTGGACAGCCGGCGGGAGGTGGTGGCAGCCACCCCGGAATGGCGAGGATTCCGGCCCGGGGACAGCATCTACCACGCTGGCCACGGCTATCTGACGGTAAGTAGTAACGAACCCAGCGAGACGGCATTGCTCTCCGCTTTGGATCAGCTGCTGGTCG
>JBOHUW010000500.1:0-1372 GCA_050734895.1 Candidatus Dormibacteraceae bacterium
AAGATTCGCCCCAAGGAGCCGATTCCCGGCATCTCATGGGAGATTCCCAGCCGATGGCTTGCTCCAGGTGGAGTGCTGCTAGGCACGATCTGGGTTGCTCTCGCCTGGGCGTTGGGCTTAAGTCGCTTCCTGCTCTACCCCCTGCTTGCGGCTGCTCTCGTCTCGCTGTTGGTTGCGCTCTTCAAGAGTCGAGGGCAAGGTGGCGGCCGAGGAGAGCTAGATCCGGCCGAGGTGGTGGCATCCTGGTCTCAATTCACTGCCCTCGGCTCTCCTATAGCCAAGGCTCTGGTCGGAAGCAAGGCTTCGATATGGAAGCGAGATGAGGTGGGCTGGAGCTTACTTCTGGAGCTCTCCTCCGGGCACACGGTATCCGAGGTAATCGCGATCACTCCAAATTTGGAGAGTGCCCTCAAAGTTAGAAAGGGCAGCCTGCGGATTATCCCCGATGAACTGGCTCACCGCTGCTTCTTGCGAGCGGTCACCAAAGACCTGCTCAGCTCAACCGAGAAGTGGCCGGGTCCGAGCAGCCAGAGCATCCTAGAGCCGCTTCGTCTGGGGACTTTTGAGGATGGCGCCCCCGCACTGCTCTCGCTGGTTCCGGAGGCCAGCAAGGGGGTTAGCCTGCTCCTCGCCGGTCAGACCGGGATGGGCAAATCGAGTTTGATCAACATCATTGTCGGCAGCCTGGCTAATTACCGAGATGTAGTGCTGATGGGAATCGATCCTCAGAGAACTGAGTTGGGGCCTTGGCAGGCGGCCTTCGAGCCCGATTGTCTGGTTTTGGAGGCGGGAGCTAAGGCCGAGCGGCTGCTCGAACGACTGGTGGCGATCATGAGCGTTCGCACCAAGTTGCTGGCAAGTCAGGGTAGGAGAAGTTGGGTTCCCTCAGCGAACCAGCCGGAGATCGTGTTGGTAGTCGATGAGGCGGCTGACCTGGTCTCGATGATGGAGCTGTTGTTTCTGCTGGCGAGGAAGGGACGCAAGGTAGGGATCCACCTGATCTTGGCGACGCAGCGATCTTCGGCGAAGTCACTCGGCGAGTGGGGGACCGAGCTCAGCGCGCAGTTTGGGGTAAAGATTTGCCTGGGGGTGAACAGCATCACCGATGTCAACATCGTACTTGGCCCTGGGGCGGCAGGCGAGGGTTGGCGAGCCGACCAGATGCTAGCTCGCCCGGGGGAGTTTTTGATTCGCTCTCGGCATTCGGAGCACTCTTCGCCCCGGCGGGCGAGAGGCTATCTGGTGAGCGATTGTGAGGTTGAGAAGTGGGCAGCATCCTTATCCGGCCGCCGACCTCGGCTGGATGAGATATCGGCGGCCGCTGGGGAGCGGGTGGAGGTAATGGTATGAGCCGATTTAGCCGCCTTAGGGC
>JBOHUW010000501.1:0-1372 GCA_050734895.1 Candidatus Dormibacteraceae bacterium
CTCCCGACGATGCCCGAGAGCTCTTGGCTATTGCTTACACGCTTGCCGATTTGCCTCGCCAGCCGCTGCCGACGGAGGCTCGACTCCGCCTGCGAAGCGCCTTCATTGCCGCCTCAAGCTCTCACCTGGCCCTCTGGGCGCAGCGAAATCAGCGGGCGGCGACGGTCCCCGGGGTGGTGATCCATCGCGCTCGGCGTCGGCTTCGCGCCGCTTCGACGATTCTGGTTGTCAGTGTGGTTACGCTGGTGGCCGGATCCACCCTGGCCTTCGCTGGCATGTTCTCCGGACCGGATTCACCGCTCTATCCGGTTAAGCAGCTCTCCGAGAGCATCCTCCTGGTCTTCAATCGGCAGCCCGTGAGTCGCGCCGAATTCGAGTTCAAAATGGCCGCTACTCGGAGTCGGGAGGCCGAGGATATGTCGCTGGCCGGGAGGGGTGATCTGGCGGTGGCGGCGATGCGCGGTCGCTTCGATGCCCTGCGAGCGGCCGGTCAGGATTTGGAGCGAGCTCCCCGCCGAGATGCCCGTTGGACCGAGGCGCGAAACCACTTTAGCTCCTTGGCGGCCCAATCCACAGCGTCCATCCAGAGTGACCTGGTATCTGCCCATCAGGGCGATGCGGCAGGGCAGATCAAGAATCTGACCGGACAGTTTCAACGTGATCGACAGCAGCTGGATGCCGCCCTGGGCTCGGCAACTGATTCAAGTTCATCCTGATCGGGGTCGTTGTAGATCTTTCAGTTCAACAGCTCAAGGAATTCAGTGGATTCAAAGACGCTTGTCGGAGAATTGAACTGAGGGTGCCAGGTTTCACTGTTCGATGCCTCGTCAACGGTTGGCCTTTGGCTTGCCACATCAACTTCCAGGCACTGTGCTATGAACCACTCTTCTTCCCGATGAACCTCAGCAGTGAAGGTATTTGACACCCTTCCAGAATACGATACTGTAGACAAGATGGGACGCTGGACTACGCCCGCCAATTCCAGTGATGTTGTCCACTCGGGTGCGAGTACCGGTCACACTATCATCTGCGGTCTGGAGGGCCTTGGCCTGAGGGTGGCCGAGTCTTTGATCAAGCTCAACGAACGGGTGACGATTGTCGCCCACCATCCCGATCCGCGCTGGCTCCGCCGAGCCCGTAGAGCGGGGTCCAAAGTGGTTGCCGGCCGGACCGACCAGCTCCTTGATCTCAGCGGACTCGAGCTCGACCGAGCCCGCTGTCTGGTCTTAACCGATAACTCCGACCTTGAAAATCTACATATGGCCATGGCCGCGCGTGATGTTAATCCCGACATTCACCTGGTGATCCGGATGTTCAGCCCGGAGCTGGCTCGGCAGACCTCCCAGCTGCTCACTAACAGCCGGACGGTATC
>JBOHUW010000502.1:0-1350 GCA_050734895.1 Candidatus Dormibacteraceae bacterium
TGGGTGGCACCGGTGAACCGTGGGATCCGGAATCCTTCCTCTGGTTCCAGCAGCAGGTCGGAGGGGGCCAACTTCCGGTAATCAATTACAGCGGAGGAACCGAGATCTCGGGTGGGATTTTAAGCGGCAACCTCCTTACCCCCCAAAAGGCCGGCAGCTTTGCCGGTCCGCTGCCGGGGATGGCCGCCGACGTCCTCGATGCTCAGGGGAGGAGCATCAGAGGGGAAGTTGGCGAATTGGTAATTCGCCAACCCTGGCCAGGCATGACCCGGGGATTCTCTGGCCAGCCGGAACGATATCTGGATGCCTACTGGTCGCGATTCCCGGGGATTTGGCAGCAGGGTGACTGGGCCTGTGTTGACTCCGATGGCCTGTGGTACTTACTCGGGCGTTCGGACGATACGATCAAAATCGCCGGTAAGCGGCTGGGACCGGCCGAAGTGGAATCGGTGTTGACCGCTCATCGGGCAGTTAGAGAGTCGGCGGCGATCGGAGTACCAGATCCTATAAAGGGCGAGAAGTTGGCTTGCTTCGTGGTCTTAAGAGAAGGATTTAGCCCTATACCCGAGTTGGCCGAGGCGCTGTGCCAAGCGGTGGCGGTGGCCCTGGGTCGACCGCTTCGACCTGCTCTTCTCCACTTTGTTCCCGACCTGCCCAAAACTCGTAATGCTAAGATCCTACGCCGGCTAGTTCGTTCAGCCTATTTGGGATTATCGCCAGGCGACCTCTCGGCGTTGGAGAACCCGAGTGCGCTGGAAGCCATCCAGATCGCGGCAACTAATGGCATGAATCAGGACGTCAATGATTAGGATAGGTTAGGCAGTGTTTGAGATGAACTCACGGATTACCCTGAACGTACGTAGCGATCTGTTGCAAACCGCGAATTCTCTCTTGGAGGGAGTCCCCCTGGAGGATACGGTCGATCAGGCATTGGAGGGTTTTATTACCTACCGGCAACTCGTCTTTCTCTCCGAATTAGAGCTCGACGAACTTACTCCACAAGCCCTGACCCAAAGCCGAGCGATGCGCTTCCAGGCTTCGGAGTAGCCCCGCCCAACCATGGGTGCCGACATTAAGAGAAGATCACTGGAGTAGATGGAATGGAATTAGTTGATACCTCGGTCTGGGTTTACCGACGGCATCCGGCAGTCGAACCGTGGTTCGAGCAGCAGCTACTTACCCGGCAGCTGGCTACCTGTGCTCAGATCTATCTGGAATTGCTCTACGCGGTTCGTAATGTGGCCGAATTCCAGCTGCTCCGCTCCAGCCTGACCGTTCTTCCCAGCTATCCAATCCGGGAGACGGAGTGGGAACGAGCGATCGAAGTCTACGAACAGCTCTCTACGGTTC
>JBOHUW010000503.1:0-1327 GCA_050734895.1 Candidatus Dormibacteraceae bacterium
TTCGCCAACGGGTGGATCGCGCAAACCCGCATCCTCCGCATCGAACGTCGCCTCTCCACCGCCAACCACCTCCTCTCCAGCACCCACGTACTCACACCATCCGCACGGCACACCGACACCTACAGGATCCCGAGTGCCACGCCGGGGGATTGACTTCGCGGCTGGCAGACCAGGCGCAGCCGCCATTAAAGCCGCAGGCTTCGACTTCGTTGTCCGCTACCTCACACCAGGCGGACCAGCCCTACCCGGTAAACAGCTCCTAGGATACGAATACGCCGACTACCTACAGAACGACATCTCCGTCTGTTTCATGTGGGAAACCACCGCTGACCGCGCCCTATCCGGCAGCGTCGGGGGCCTCGCTGACAGCGTCGCAGCAACCCAATACCTCAAACAGTTAGGAGTGCCGGATAGCAGACCAGTCTACTACGCCGTCGATTTCGACGCTGCGCCCGCACAGCAGCCCACAATCGACCGGTACTTCGCCGCTATTACAAACGCTATCGGGGCGCACCGTGTCGGACTATACGGGGACTTTTATGTTCTCGGACGAACTGTTGCTGCATTCCGGGAACAGACCATCGCATGGTCCGGGGGTAACTTCATCTACTCATCTAACCTATTCCAAACGGGCGAGCAAGTATACATCAACGGTATCCAATGCGACGTCATCGAGGCAATGACCCCCGACTTCGGACAATGGCCTTTAGGAGGTCTCACCATGGAACTCACTGATCGCGTACCAAACCCATACCATGACACTCACCCCGACGCTTCCCCTGACCTATCTGTCGCTGACTGCCTCGGATGGGCAGCAACCCACGGCGCCCTCTGCCGTGAAGAACTCGCACAACTCCGGAAAGACCTTCCTGCTCTTATCCTCACTGCTATCGGTGACAGTACCGTTCACGTTGACGTTACAGTGGAAACCAAATAGGGATGACAATCGGCGGCAGTGGGTACTCAATCGGGTTTAAGGAGCTATACGATTCGATTGCGTCATTGACCACTAAGGTCGACCTCTTGGGGTCGCAACACGCGCAGCAACTAGCGGAACATCACGGGAGGCTTGAACTACTCGAAAAAGGAATGCGATTCTTTTACAAACGGATTGAGGAGAGTAAAGGTAGTTCATGGCAGGTTAACACCGCTATCGCTACCTCTGGAGTGTCTTTCCTTACCGCTCTTGCTACTATCATCCTTAAATGATAGTCTTGGATAGTAAGCTCGATCTGTTTATCTTATCGTTTATCCTCGTGGTGGAAATGGCTCGCTTCATCCGAATGTGACAGGCAAGTTGCGATTTCTTCTGTTCTTTCTATTCCTA
>JBOHUW010000504.1:0-1323 GCA_050734895.1 Candidatus Dormibacteraceae bacterium
GTTTTCAACAACTACGCCATCCTCCAAGGGGTCGATAAGTTGGTACCGGTCGATGTCTACGTCAAAGATGATAAACAGCATGGCGGTTAGGTAGAAGCCGACTGAGAAGCGGTTTCGAGCCGGTTGCTCAGGGATGATTCCCGATTCATAGGGAAGAAGCTTGCTGCGGTGTGGCTTACTCGGTCCGGTGATATAGGAGAGGCCAATCAGCACCCCTACCAAACCGAGGATGATGAGGACGAAAATCAGCAGCGGAACGTAATCTCCGAGCACGTGATCTAATCTAAACCTCTCGGGGGGGTTGGTGCTGGCACGAAACACGGGAGGGTGAATTTAAGTTTTCATGTCGACCAGTCTTAGACTAGAATAGAGCTAATGCTTACAACTACTGTCGGTGCTTATGAAGCTAAGACTCATCTGCCCCGTCTGCTCAGTGAGGTGGCCAAGGGGAGGAGTATCACCATTACCCGCCATGGCCTTCCGGTGGCTTGTCTAACTCCCGTTCAACAACCCCGGCCCCCGGTACGAGAGGTTATCCAGCGCCTTCGAGCGTTGCGCAAAGGCGTTACTTTGGGGGGGGTCTCGATCCGAGAGTTGCTCGAAGAAGGTCGCCGGTAGGTGTCTTTCGTCCTTGATGCATCGGTGACCCTTAGCTGGCTGTTTGAAGATGAGCAGACCGCCTACACCGAGTCAATTCTCGATTACCTATATAACTCCTCTGCCGTTGTTCCGACCATCTGGCCTCTCGAAATTGGCAATTCTATGGTTGTTGGGGAGCGCCGAGGGCGAGTAAGCATTGCTCGTGGAGAACAATTTTTAAGGCAGCTCGGTGATCTCCCGATCAGCGTTGAATCGGTCGATCTGAATCGCCTCTTCTCATCCCTCTTGAATATAGCCCGTGAACACCAACTTTCGGTTTACGACGCTTCTTATTTGGAGCTTGCTCTCCGCGACGGAATTCCCTTGGCGAGCAAAGATACACGGTTGTGCAGGGGAGCTCAAGCCCTTGGAGTTCCCCTTGTTGTAGAGGTGTGATCGGGCTCTTTCGCCCGAGCGGCCGCACTGTACCGTCAGGCTTGCCGGGCGGGAGTGACAATCCGAAAGACGTTGGATTGCTTGACCGCAGCGCCCTGTGTGCGGACTGACACACCAATTCTCCATTCGGATAGAGACTTCGATCTCCTTGCTTCGTGCACGTCCCTCAAGGTCTTCACCTGAGGGCATCAGTTCCACCTTCTGATACCCGCCAGGGGTATACTCTACCCGTGCACGGATACACGAAAGAGAAGCATGTTTGAAGGGGGTGGCTGCGACGGATCGAGG
>JBOHUW010000505.1:0-1313 GCA_050734895.1 Candidatus Dormibacteraceae bacterium
GGAGGAGGGTGCCCTGATTGCTGGCCTGACTTTGCGTCCAGAGCTGGAGGGCGAAGGTGGAGATTAATAGGGCAAGAACGACCAGCCCACAGTAGTACCAGATCAGCAGCCGACTATGGGGTAGGCGGTTAATCCTCGAAATCAAATTGCCTCGGCCACCTGGCGCTGCCAGCGAATCAGGGCCAGCAGAAAGGTGATCGCCACCAGGGTATGGATGGTAGTACACCATAGGCAGACCTTATGGATCACTACCAACTCGGCGTAAATAAGGTAAAGGATGGTGAAGATACCAATCACCCCCCAGAGGAGGTGGGCAACCGCTAGCCAGGCTGGCGCGCGGCGAGTTAGCGCCAGGAGGGCTGCCCCTCCGCTGACCACAAACCAGATTAATCCAGGGATGGTGATCGGCAGATCGGTGCCGGGAACCGTGGAGAAGAGGCTGTGTGTGACCGCCTCACAGTCGAGCGCTCCTCCCCGGGGACAGGCGAGGCCGCCTCCGGAGTAGTGGGCGACGGTGAGATAGATAGAGATCGCCAGGCCGGCCACTGCGCTGAGGCCGAGTAGTAGGGCTGCCCAGTCGAACGGCGTTTTGGGAGGAGTGTGAAGTTGGTCGCCGGTCAGATTGGTTTGGGGTTCAGTCATCGAGAGCCATTTTGACAGTTTGGGCAGAGACCGGTGAAGAGCAGCTGGTGCGCTTCCACCCGATAGCCGGTTCGTTGGCCGACCTGCTCGGAGGCTTCGTCCAGGACGCAGCCCGGGATAGGGGCCACGGCTTGACAGCGGCGGCAGCGGATATGGTCATGGTGGGAGCCGGCAACTTCAAAGTGGACCTTGCCATCGCCGAGGTCGACTTTGGTCAGCCGTTGGTCTTGCTGCAGCGCCGAAGTGGCCCGAAAAACGGTCGAAAAGTCAGCGCTGGAGACGCTGCCGCGAATTTCCTCCAACAGCTCATCCAGAGACCAGATACGGTGATCGGGGTGGGCTTCGAGGAGGCTGACTATGGCGTCCCTAACCGGGCTTGGTCGTGGCACTTTAAAGGAGGTTACCACGGGCGAATTTGACGGATGCCGTAGAGTGAGGTAACAAGTGGAAGTCAGCGTGAAATCCCAAGATGAGGTAGAGGCCGCGCCGACCGTGCCCGAGGGGGAGGCGGTGGATCTTGGACATGCCGAGTGGTATGCCTGGGCGAAGCGAGAGATCAGCGCTGATGATCTGACGTGTCATGGAGTTGCGGTGGCGGTTCGAGCGACGGGTAAGGTGGGGTCGCCTCCCCTCCCGTCACTGCTGCGAGCTTCTCCGCCCCCCCTCGTAAG
>JBOHUW010000506.1:0-1306 GCA_050734895.1 Candidatus Dormibacteraceae bacterium
GGAGAAGCTTATTGCTCCCGAGTTGATGGATCTAGAAATATTATCGGCGATTCGAGGATGGGTTTTAACTGGTTTATGGTCGGCTTCTGACGGAGCAATTCTTGCTGATCGAGCAGAGGAGATTCCTATCCTTCGTTATCGACATCGGGTTCTATTGAATCGAATTTGGGAGTTGCGTCACACGCTTACTCCATATGACGCCAGCTATGTTGCTCTTGCCGAGATGTTGAAGGTAGATCTACTGACCAGTGATGGCAAGATGGCTCGGGCCTCTGGGAGTAATTGTAAAATCCACCTTTTTTCAGTTTAGACTTTTCCCGAATTCTATGCCCCTGCTCCTCGTAGGGCTTGAAATACCGGGCTGGTGCGAAGTTCGTTCTCCAGGTTGGTCACCGGACCGCGGCCGGGGTAGATCGCGGTTGCCGGGGGGAGGGGTGCGATGCGGGTGGCGATGGAGATCATCTGCTTTTGAGGGTCGGTCTCCGGAGTTGGTTTGACCAGGCCGCCGGCAAGGAGGGTATCGCCGGTGAAGAGGTGGTTGCCAATCAGGAAGCAGAGGCTGCCCGGGGTGTGGCCGGAGGTGTGGAGGACCTGCAGCTTGAACTCTCCCAGCTCCAGCTCTTCGCCATCCAGTAGATAACGATCCGCCGAGCGTAGGAAGGCCTTGGCGTCGGCCATGTGCATCGCTGACTGAGCCTGAGTGGCTTCCTGAATCGCTGCCTTGCCGGCGAGCTGCTCGGAGTGGCCGTGACTGGCCACGATCCACTTCAGCTGGAGGTTCCCGAGTTGGTTGAGTACCTTTTCAGGCGGTGCGACGGGATCGATGATCGCGGCGGCTTTCGTCCCTGAACAGGAGACTAGGTAGCAGTTGGTCTCCTCCTCTCCTCGGATTTTGACAATGTTGATGCGAGCCATGTGTTTCTATATGTCCTATGCAAACTGCGGCGGTTGTAATGGGCGTAATTTTAACCGCTATTTGCGGCTACTGGATTTTCAACTATTTGCGTCGCCGGATGGGGTGAATCAACTGTCTGTCCCGAATCTGTCTTAGATGGAAAGTGGATGGAGTTGGATTGAATTAAGGGGCGATGTAAGCTTCACAAGGAGTACTTCATGTCTAAGTGGTGGGAGGAGTATCCGGAAGGTCAGCTGAGTGCAGAAGAGCTTGACCGAAAAGCAGCCAAAGCGACGGATCCTGGAGTGAAGAGTGCCTTAACCGCGGCGGCAGACCTTGCGAGAGCCCGCGAAGCTAAAGAGATTGAGAGGGATGCAGAAGGCCTCTAGGGATCCTTAAGCGAAAACAGCA
>JBOHUW010000507.1:0-1296 GCA_050734895.1 Candidatus Dormibacteraceae bacterium
AGTCTCAACAGTGGGGATTTAAACCCCTGGTTGGTGGTTGATGTGCTCTATCTCCTGGTTTTGGGTGTAATAGGAATGTTTACTGCCATCCGCCAACTCCAACGCCGCCTGGTTCTGTAGAGGTGAACCGTGCCTGGCCCGATTAGCCCAACCGCAACCCTGTAGGATATCGCTTAGATCGGGGAGTAGCGCAGTCCGGCAGCGCACTTGACTGGGGGTCAAGGGGCCCCGGGTTCAAATCCCGGCTCCCCGACCACTCCGTTCCCTTTGGGGCCGTTTTGAATTTGTAGAAACCCACTGACTCTCTTTTGGAGCTCTTGGGGAGAGCCCTGGGAACCTCTTCGGAAAGGCGGATGTCACGTGCTTGTAGACGGGTCTATGGTGCCTAGCATGGGCAAAATGAGGCCAGCTCTTAGGCTCGTAAATGGCGGCGCGCTGACGGGGGTAAAACCCCATAGGAAGCGACGTATGAACATTTCCGGCTAGAGATAATGGGAACCGAGCTTCCCCGCATCTTCGACATTACCGCGCTTTGGTGACGTCGCGTGAGTCTGCGTGTGGTCGTCCGTTGGAGGGCGAAAATGTACAAAGCACTGATGACCTTCTTTCGTTGGGCTGCCCGAGAGGAGTACGCCGTCGGGGGAATGGATCCTTGGCTTGAAGAGGCCGAAGGTACACTCGACAAGGAGGCTACCATGTCCGCGAACTGCGGGCAATTCTGACGGTCTGGGCCGAGGAGCTGCCGAGTGAGGAGATAGCAGTTCGTCTCCTGATAGGATCGGGCGTGGGGTGCCTCGAAGAAACTGGAGAGCTGCAAGGAGTGGATAGAGTTCATTGCTCCTAATCCTGCCCTAGATTTCGGCCGATAGGAGAGCTTGCCCAGGACAGGCCCCAAGGATATGACAGTTTAGATTTTCGCTGCCGGAACACGATCATTTGCACAAATAGTTGGTAAATTCTGTTACGTTCATCAAGGCAATCAAGTTTGAACAGTTGCTGGATGTTTAGAACCACCAAGGAGGATTTAGAGTGAAGAAAGTTTTGGTTAGTTTTGCTGTTGGCTCTGCACTCGCAGCTGCTATTGTTCCTGGGATTGCATCGGCTTCTGGTCACACGAAATCGGCCTCCGATCGTTGCCCGAATGGAGAGATTGTTTACTCAGTGTGTGAAGCAGCTGACCTGAGCCCATAAAAGAGGTCCAAATGGTCTGTCCCCCAAACTGTGGAGTGATTATATAAGAGTCTAGCCGGTGGTTGCATGAACAATCTCGAACTCGACTGGGGTAAGCATTCCGAG
>JBOHUW010000508.1:0-1295 GCA_050734895.1 Candidatus Dormibacteraceae bacterium
GGTATTGGCGAATCTCCCCTAGTTCGCTGTTGCCACTTCTTGGCGACCACCAATCGCGCCTGATGGCCATCATCCAGTCCGCCCCAGCCAAGGTTCTGCGCCCCCTTCAGATAATTGGCTCGGAAGTGGCGGTTCTGGCTGGTCTTGTCGCCTACAAGCATGACGATCTTGGCACGGCCAGACGTCAGTTCGAGCTTGGCACTGAACTCGCACGTCAGGCTAATGATGGTCCGGCTATTGCTCATGCCTATCGTGCCCAGCGAAACGCAATTAGCTCGGCTTCAGTTCGTGGTGGCAATAGGGCTGATTCAGCTCGCGCGCTCTCCATGCTTGATGCTGCCGTGGCAGTGGCGGGAGCTGGAGCTCCTCCGCTCCAGCTGGCGATGCTGTTTGCTACCCGAGCCGAGGAACGAGCGGTCATGGGACTTAAGACAGAAGCACTGCAAGATATCGATCGTGCGGCTCGGGCAGTCGCTCAAGCTGGAACGCCTGAAGTAGGGTACTACGACCATTGGAGCGAAACCAGGTTGCAGGGATGGCATGCTAGCGTCCTTCTCTATCTACACCGTCCGGTGGAAGCTGTCAAAGTGCTTGAGCAGATTGTTCCGGCCACGCCAGATGAGCTAGTGAGCGATAAGGCGGACGTTCTTGGTGATCTCGGCGCTGCCTATGCTCAGGCCGGTCAGCCTGAGCAAGCTGTACATTGTCTTACAAACTCTCTGCACATTGCTAGGCAGGGCGGAATTGATGATGGGGTGGCTCGTATCCAGCATGTTCGCAATCGGCACCTTAGTTCCTATTCAGACCTCCCCGCTGTATTGGAGCTAGACGAGCGGCTAAACCTTACAGTAGGTGTGTGATCCACCCTAGGCTGCGGTAATCTAAAGAGATGGCAATTGCTCATGAAGAATTTACCGAGCCTATCGATCCAATCGATGCGGCAATCGCTCGGGATTTGGCCGATCCGAAGTTCCGAGAACGACTCCGAAAGTTCAAAGAACGAGATGCTAAAGGCGAAATACAATGGGTTTCGCACGAGGAAGCTCTTCGCCAGCTCAGCCAGCTTCCTTTACCTTGAATTAACTAGACGCTATTTTGAGGCGGCCCTTTCGTCTAATGTGGGATCCTGATGCCCTTCAGGATCTAAAAATTTGCGCTAATTGGTCGATCAAACAAGCCGCTCCGGTGGTGGAAAAAATGACTTGGATGGTCGCCACGGGATTTTCATTGGGGCGTCCCGTGCCCGGCGAAGACCTTCGCTATTACTCGGTCCCTCCTTTAGGTGTGTACTACCG
>JBOHUW010000509.1:0-1293 GCA_050734895.1 Candidatus Dormibacteraceae bacterium
TACTTGGGTGGCACGTGCTGCTGCTAGAAGTGCGTCGCTGGGTGGGACGTTGGTTCCAGTGATCCACGTCGAGACCGAATCCTCGCCATACCTGCGTCCAACGTATGGCTCCATGAGTTCAGAGAGAGCGGAAGCCTTTAAAGCTTTCTCCTTTGTTTGCCGCATTACCCTTGCTGCTACTGCGGCCATAGGGCTACGCGCGGCTGCCCGCACGCGTTGAGCCATGGCAAAAGCTTACAGGATTTACCGATTTAAAATCGAGTTGCCTCCCGCTTGACCTTGAATCAAATATGATTAAGAATCATTAATGATTTTAAATCGTTAAATTGAATTGGGAGCTTATTCGAAATGCTGTTCAAATGCCTAATGGGGCTAATTTGATGAAACGTATAGCTCTGTGGGTCAGGCTCTTTTTCTCGCTTGTGATCGGTGGCGGCAGCCTTGCTACTTATCAGGAGGCGGCCAGGCTACTTGAAGAGGTCGAGCTAAAAAGCGATTTTCTGAAAATGACCCTTCACGAGTTGCGTCGTCCGCTGAGCCTGATCAATGGTCATCTACCTATGCTTTTGGAGGGCGACTATGGCCCGGTACCCGATAGGATGCGGCCGGGTCTAGATATGATCGGGGTGGGAGCTGCCGAGATGAAGCTGCTGATCGAGGGATGGGTCCAAATCATCCAGCTTGAAGAGCATGCCGGTGTTCTGAACCGCGAACCTACCCGGATAGGGCAGCTTATCAAGGAGGCGGCGTTGGCCACCGAAGCTGAATGCTTGGCTAAGAGGATCGAGATCGAGCAGAGACTACCCGAGCCTGACGTCCTGGCCACAGTTGATCGTCGCTTGCTGCGGCTGGCGTTGATCAACTTGGTGGGTAACGCAATCAAGTACTCCCCCGATCAATCCAAGGTGCGAATTACGGTCAATGCTAGCTCAGAATTGACGATCGCCGTGAGCGACCAGGGACCGGGCATCGAGGCATCTGAGGCAGAGCGGGTCTTCGAGCGATGGCAGCGGGGTGCTACCACTACGGCTTCGGGCCTCGGACTGGGACTCTATCTAGTCCGCAAAATCGTGGATATCCACGGTGGACGGGTCACTCTGCAAAGTACGCCGAACAAGGGCTCGACCTTCACGATCGTACTTCCGGACAGCTGAACCTATATTTAGAGGGTCTTTAAGTGGAGTTTGGGAGAAATGGAAGGAAGTTAAGCAGCGAGAGCCAATACGTAAAGAAAGTCGGAGGCATTTTCTGGGGTGAGGGGTTGTGGGTGGGAGTTGGCAAAAACTCTAGAGG
>JBOHUW010000510.1:0-1290 GCA_050734895.1 Candidatus Dormibacteraceae bacterium
CTGTCATAGTGCAAAAGAACCAAGCCAGCAGCTTCAGCTGCTGCGGCTATAAGTAGATCAGGAACTTTCACCCCTCGGTGTTCGCTTTGTTGAGCTAATTTGGCTTGCACGGTCAACGCCCTCTCGGTTATTCGATCATTGATTCCTACTTTCTCTAGCTTCAACAGATTGGCCGCGGCACGTTGATGATCAGCCGGGCCTAGGGTGTAACGGAGTATTTCCAGGTTAACGATAGCACTGATTGCCACCGCGCCCTCGATGACCAAAGGCTCCAAGACTCTGGCCACCTCGGGCTTGGTCAGCCGGGCGAGGGCGCTGGTATCAGCAAGAAACTTCGCCCTCACCGCCACCCTTCATTACGGAGGACATGAGGGCCGGAAAGATCGATTCCGTCCTGATTTTTGAGCTGTTCAACCAGCCGACGACGGGCTGCCATAGCTACCACTTCGGATAGTGCTCGACGAACAGTTTCCTTTATCGTTATGGTCGAAAGTTCCTTACGGGCGGCTTCAACCAACTCTCTATCTATATCGATAACAGTTTTGCTCAGGGAACTAAGTATATCTAGTGACACTGGATTAGGATATACTTAATTTTCTAGCACAGTTACCGAAAGACGATCAGTTTGCATGCATAATACGATAACTTATGTTTCCATACGCATCAACGGTAGCTGTTAAGGAGCTTTGATCTCGACTCCCTACACCATCGCCGGAGGCAGGGCCAAAATCGCCGGCTTCTCCAGCAGCTTCTTGATCTCGCCCAAAAATTGCGCCGCCGGGGCGCCATAAAGTATCCGGTGATCGGCGGAGAGGGTCATCCGCATCAGTTGGGCGATCTTGATCTGGCCCTCCTCGACGATTGGAGCTGCCTTGATCTGTCCGACCGCCAAAATTGCCGATTCCGGGGGGTTGATGATCGCCGAGAATTCCTCGATGCCGTACATTCCGAGGTTGGAGATGCTGAAGCTGCCCCCGGAGAGATCGCCGTCCCCGGGTCGGCCGGAGCGGGCTCGCTCGATGATTTGGCGGGTTTCTATCGAGAGCTGGATCAGATCCTTTCGGTCGCAGTCCTTGACGACCGGGACCAGAAGGCCCATTCCCTCCATCGGTGGCACGGCAATCCCGATGTTGACGGCAGATTTACGCTCGATCTGATCGCCCGACCACGAGGCGTTGACCTCCGGATGACGGGTGAGGGCGATCGCGCAGGCGCGCGTCAACAAATCGGTCATGGTCAACCGAGAGGCGGCCGGGACCTCTGCCTTGAGTTGGGCGCGCAGCTCTACCG
>JBOHUW010000511.1:0-1281 GCA_050734895.1 Candidatus Dormibacteraceae bacterium
AGCGGTACTGGGTTCCGACATCATTGCCCTGCCCCATCCCCTGAGTCGGATCATGGCTCTCCCAAAACAGCCTGAGCAGCTCCGGATAGGTTACACGTGCCGGATCAAAGACCACCCGGACCACTTGGGCATGGCCCGTTTTACCACTGCAAACCTCTTCATAGGTGGGATTGGGAGTGTAACCACCCGCGTATCCCACCGCCGTGGTATAGACCCCGGGCTGCGACCAAAAGTCACGCTCCGCTCCCCAGAAGCAGCCCAAACCGAAGGTGGCAATCGTCATCTCCGGCGGATAGGGTGGAGCCAACGGAGTATTCAGGACAAAATGACGCTCAGGGACCGGTAGCCGCTCCTGCCGGCCGGGCAATGCCTGGTCCGGCCGAGGCATCTCGGTTTTGCGGCCCAGATTCAAAAACATCTCTACTCCTCCTCAAAGGTCAAGCAGACGCTGTTGATGCAGTAGCGCTCTCCAGTCGGGGTCTGCGGGGCATCATCGAAGACGTGGCCCAGATGGGAGCCGCAGCGTTTACAGCGCACCTCCGTGCGAACCATTCCCAGGGTGCGATCGGAGATGAGCTCTACCGCCTCCGACTCTCTCGGTTCGAAGAAGCTGGGCCAACCACAGTGCGAATCGAACTTCGCCTCCGAGCGAAAGAGCTCTGCTCCACAGGCTCGGCAGCGGTAGATGCCCACCCCTTTTTCATTCAAGAGGGCCCCACTACCGGGCCTCTCGGTACCTGCCTCCCGCAAAACCTGATACTCCTGCGGGGAGAGCTCGGCTCGCCACTGCTCGTCGCTCTTCTTAATTGCTTCACTCATTACTGGGCATATTTTACGCCTGCAGAGTTACCCCCTACGTCTGTTCGAACGGCGGTAAATCGTTTCGGCTTTAACCGGAGACGCCACCGCGGCCAGGGCCACCTCGCCATCCTCTTCGCCAACACCAGCTTCGCCAGCCAACCGTTTACGAAGGCTGATGATTCGATCGCGTACCTTGGCCGCATCCTCGAACTGCAGCTCCTTAGAGAGCCGTTTCATCTCCTTCTCCAGATCACGGGTCAGAGCCAACAAGTCCTGCCGTGGCATCCCCGCTCCGGCCATCAGCTCCATCGCATCGACCTCGGCATTCTTACTTTCTAGCTCCATGGAGTAGATCGCCTTCTTCACCGACTCCGGGGTGATCCCATGCTCTTGGTTGTAGGCGATCTGCAAGCATCGCCGGCGCTCGGTTTCATCAATCGCCCGACGCATCGAATTGGTGATTTTATCCGCATACATGAT
>JBOHUW010000512.1:0-1279 GCA_050734895.1 Candidatus Dormibacteraceae bacterium
GCGTTTGAACGCACTTCTGAGAACCCCCTTTCCTCGGGCCCTGGTCGGAATTCGCTCGGACAACCTGGTGGCTCTTATACCTTTCCATCAAGAGAGTAAAAATCCACTCAATCAGGTGAAGGGAGTTGGTGAAAAGCTATGTCAGGGGGCGGCGGAGTGGATCCCTGGACTAACTCTCTCTATCGGTTACAGCGGCCTGATTGAAGCCCCTGGGGGAGTAGCCACCGCCTACCGCGAGGTTCGAGCAGTTCTGAACACCATGGCTCGCTTCAAATTGACTGACCAGATAGTAGCAGTTTCGGAGATGGGACTAACGAGCCTGCTGGCCGGGGTAGGCGACGAACGGTTGCGTGAATTCGTTAACCGATACCTCACCGCCCTCCTCAAATACGACCAAGCAAAACAGGGCAAGCTGTTGGAGACCCTCGAAGTCTATCTAGCCAGCGGAGAACAGCGAAGCGCAGCAGCCAAGCTCAACATCCATCCCAACACCCTTCGCTACCGCCTGGACCGGATTCGGGAGATCAGTGGATTCGAGCTAGAAGAGCCAGAAATCCGCCTCAACCTCGCTCTTGCCCTGCGGGTGAACACTCTAGTGAATGTAAGCGAGTAATTTCGTCAGGGTGGTATAGAATCGAATTCAGGCGTTATTTACTTGACATGAGGAGCAGCTGCATATGGCACAGCAAGCGCATTGGGACATCGTCACTGGGGTAGGCATCACCGCACTCATGGTGGCCGCGGGTCGTGCGATCGAAACCCACCGCCCTGATCCGTTAGTCACCGATCCCTATGCCGAAGCTTTCGTGCATGCGGCCGCCCTACCGGTCCCGATGCCCACGCGAGCGGGCACAGTCCCCGATCCGAAATCCCCATTGAATTGGAATGCGTTGGCTACTTATTCGGGGGTACGCTCCCGATTCTTCGACGAGTTCTTCTCATCCACCTCCAACAGTGGCATAGACCAGGTAGTGCTCCTCGCCGCCGGTCTGGACACCCGCGCCTACCGCTTGCAATGGAACGCAGGAACCACCGTGTACGAACTGGACGCGCCGAAAGTGCTGGAATTCAAGGATCGAGTGCTAGCTGACCAGGGTGCGCGCCCGCAATGCCGGCGACAAATCGTAGGATGTGACCTACGCGAGGACTGGTGTTCGGCGCTGCAGCAAATGGGTTTCGACTCCTCCCGGCCCACGGCTTGGCTGGCCGAGGGTCTGCTACCGTTCTTATCCGACGAGGCCCAGGACAACCTCTTCACACAGGTGCATCAGCTATCCGT
>JBOHUW010000513.1:0-1277 GCA_050734895.1 Candidatus Dormibacteraceae bacterium
CCCTGACTATCGTGCTAATTATCGCATAATCGTGCTAAAAGATCGGCCATTTAGCACGATTATGCGATAATTAGCACGATGCAGAGCTTCACCCATCTTGATAGGATGTTCGCTGGCCAGCCCCCGGAACTCGGCGTTCTCTTGGCCCGCACCGATACAGGACGAGGGCGAGAGCAGCTTTTTGAGGAGCAGGTGCCGGAGGTTCTCAACCAACTATCCGAGAATGCTCGCATTGCCTCAATCACCGCATCCAATGCTATAGAGGGGGTCATCGTGGAAAGTGACAGGGCGCTCAAGATCGCCCAAGGTGTACCGCGGTTCCGGAATCGTAACGAAATGGAGTTTGCCGGTTATCGAGATGCGATCGACGCGCTGACACGCATGGAGAGACATGAGCCACTCACGGTGCCTTTCGTATTACATCTGCACCGGCTGCTCTTCCAGCATGCGGGCGGTCGTGGTGGATATCTCAAGACAGACGAGAATTTCATCGTCTCTTATAAGAGTGGCCGCCGAGAAGTCGTGTTTTCGCCCCCTCCGCCTCAGCAGACCGAGTTCCTGCTGCGTGAACTTATTGACCGGTACAACATAGCCAAACACGCCCAGCTCGGACACCCGCTCGTGCTGATCGGCGCGTTGATCCTTGACCTCCTGGCGATCCATCCGGTGGCCGACGGCAATGGTCGCCTGGCCAGGCTGATCACCACTTACGAGCTGCTATCTCAGGGATATGGCATTGCCCGCTACGTTAGCCTCGAGCAGCGCATTTACGAATCGAAGAACACCTACTACCAGGCGCTTTTCGAATCCCAGCAGGACTGGCATACTGGAGAGCACACAATCTGGCCGTGGGTCTCGTATCTCGCTAGCATTCTTTCTGCCGCTTACGAGGACTTTGAGGAACGTGTTGGCCTTGCACGCGCATCGGTGGGCAGCAAACAGGAGCGCGCGCGTAAATATATCCTCCAACAAGCGCCCGACGAATTCCGGCGCCGCGACCTCGAACGCGCGCTGCCAGGAGTCAGCCCAGCGACGATCCGCCTCGCTCTCAATGAATTGCGTGACGCGCAAAAGATTCAGGTCGAAGGTAGTGGCCCAAGCGCCAGCTGGCGCAGACTAGATGAGTAATTCCAAGGGGCGATCGTCAATACATAGTGGCGCCCCGGGAGGGATTCGAACCCCCGACCGTTGGATTAAAAGTTGGATGAGATCGCGGGCATGAATTCAGACGTGAAGACTCTTGAACTTGTCAACAGCCTTCACGCGGGGATCAAATG
>JBOHUW010000514.1:0-1258 GCA_050734895.1 Candidatus Dormibacteraceae bacterium
CGTGGAGGCCATCTTGTGTAGCGAAATCGCAGAATTCCCGCAGGCACCCCATCACTAATTCCGCCAGCCGCTCATCGCACCAGCGCAAGTTTCCCAGCTCTTGGGCTATCGCCTGGGCCTGCTCTCTTTTGATCTCCAGCTCGATTCTCGTCGGCCCATGCTTGTCGTAGATGCGCAAACATCTCGGCGATGATCTACGCCCGATGTAGAGGGTGTTTCCCTCGCCTCTGCCGTTGTTAGCTACCCAGCTGTGGCTAACCAGCTCATCTC
The DNA here is from genome assembly GCA_050734895.1 of Candidatus Dormibacteraceae bacterium. GTDB lineage: Bacteria > Chloroflexota > Dormibacteria > Dormibacterales > Dormibacteraceae > JBOHUW01. The sequence continues at coordinate 271 of JBOHUW010000514.1, forward strand.
GGCCTCGCTTGGCCCAAGAAATGACCTTGTTCTCCTTTACCGCCTGGTAGGCATCGTGAGGGGTAAATGGGACCTCATCGACCGCCAGATCAAGACGTACTACTCGGCATTTGGTCACCCTCCTCTGCAATCGATCTATCAAAGTGAGTAGGCCATCTACCCCGATCCGCTGGCAGGCCTTCCCGGGCAATTTGAGATGAACATTCTCCTCTGCTCCTTCCGAGAAGCAACCGTAGAGGAGACTTGCCCCCAGGTATTCATATCGGTTCCGGTAGAAAGAGGCTCCACCCTGTTCGCTCCAGCCATTGAGGCGAACTTGAACTCCGCCATGAAAAGCTTCCGAGGCAATCGCTGCCACCTCATTGGGCTCCATCCCAAAGACGGTCACCGATAGCCAATCAATACTCCAGTTGGGATATATTGCCGCTGTATCACTAGTCAGCGGCAATAGGGTTTTCTCTGGCATCAGGCAACATCCTCGAGCTCGAGGATTACCGCCTTGTCTGGCTTGTGGACCTTCCGGCGGCCAAAGCAGTTGACCTCAACTCTGGCCACCGGCAGTACGATCGCCCAACGCCTTCGCATACCTCCCATCCGAGCCCAGGTGTAAAGACTCACAACTCCGACTCCGATTAGCCACACTGTTACCGCTACATTCGTGCCGAAAAACCTCGCTATCACCGGCCCCAGCAGAGATAGGCCAAGCACCGCGGTCGGCCAACAGAAAGCCAGCAGCAGCAGGACTTTAATTGTCATCTTCCCGATCTTCTTAATCATTCATCTTCCTCCTCAGATATATGACCGGCGAAATCGTTGGTCGCCCCCATCACCGAGGCCGTGGCCGGCCGCGGCGATGGGACCCTTTGGCTCCCGGTTAGGGCAACTAAATTGACAAGCGCTCATTGCCCTTCCTCCTTTCCCTCGATAAGGAGCAGAGCTCGGCTGCCGGGAATGCCTATACATTGCGATGCGCTCAACATCCGGACAC
>JBOHUW010000515.1:0-1253 GCA_050734895.1 Candidatus Dormibacteraceae bacterium
GGTTGAAGCTTATCGAGATCTTCAGGCGAGAGCCTTCGTACGGGATAGCTTTTCTGATGCAGTTAAAGTGGTGACCACCAAGCTGGGAATAGCGACTCTGTATCTTCCGGGGGATATGCCGGAGGTCCGCTGGCGGCTGAATCCGGTAACTGTCCGAGTGGAATCACTCGGAGTTGGGGTCAACCTGACTCTGGCCGAAACCACCTACGTCGATTGGCAGGATGAGTGTGACCGAATTCTGGCCGGCTGGAGAGGTCGTCAATCCCCTTCGGGTGTGGTAGCTCAAGCACCGGTTCCTGAACCACCTCCGGTAATTGAGAGCCGAGCTCCGGTCGGTGATATCAGGCCGGCTCGAGGCTCTCAGCCGCTAGATGGGACCGTGATGCAGAAGGTAATTCCCCACTCTCAGGTTCAGGACTACTTGAAGGAAGGTTATGACTGGATCAGCGGGTACGTCTACCGATTGGAAGATCTGACCGAGTTGGATACCCCCCGCAAGTTATTTTTTGGCCTGGGACTGGGCTTCGTTGGCACTTCCTTCCAACCCAACGACGGCAGCTTACATGTGATCCGCTGGCCAGCCTTCGGAGGGGCTTTTTACCGTCGACCCTATGGGGGTATCGATGAAGCCGGGATGCGAGCTATAGACGGCTGGGTGATCGAGCGTCCACCCTTCATGGGCAACGGTTACGCCCCCTACCTAGAGAGCGCAATTCCCCAGTGGAAGGTGGATAGCATTCGACTACCCTATGGAGCAGCGATGTGGCGGATGGAGGCTGATGGGAGCCTGGTTCAAGTTGCCCAATATGACCCTGACCTGCGCTGGTGGCGGCCAACCGAGGAGGAAGAAGGGTGACCCGCGATGGCTTTCACGTTGTTTACCACGGGGTGGAATATGAGGCCTCCCTCAATGGCGATGAAATCAGGCTTTATACCACCGAGGAGGTGGCCGGAGAGGTGGGGTTTGAGGAGATTTACAAGGGGCGATGGCGGAAGGTAATCCCCGCCTCCGAGGCCGAGGATCGTTGTTATATCTTTACCCTCTGTCGGTGGCGAGGAGAAATTTGCCGGGTGGTCTATCAACGGGGTGACCGGCTGCGGGTGGAGTACATGGGAGGGAAAGCGACGATTGGTGAACGGCTGGACTTTAAGCTTTTCGACCACGGTGTGTATCAGGGGTGGGCAACGATCGATGAGGTGCAGGAGCTGCGCGAGGAGAGGCTTCAGCTGTAGTTTTTCGACCACTCACTAAC
>JBOHUW010000516.1:0-1238 GCA_050734895.1 Candidatus Dormibacteraceae bacterium
GTGCGACCAGTCACCAATAGTTTTGCTGATAGGCAGAGAGGGCCGATCCTCTAAAGTGTACAGGCCGTCAGTGGCAAGCATGACGACATCAGCGCCCCCATTGTCCGTAGCGTGAGCTGCGTCAACTAGGAGAGCGCGTGTGTGACTTGTGATGAGTCCTGCCCAGACGGGAGAGGCGAAGGGGGCGCATCCTACTGTCTGCGCGAACTTCCCGTAAAGGGTTGCCAACATCAGTTTGAGTGGGCGGCCTTGTGTGGAGGAGCCTAACCGCTGACGCTCTGCGTACAGCTCCTGTACTCGTTGGAATGGTTGACAATCACAGGTGGAGATACATTCCCAGCAGTCGCCTATCAGCTCTATCTCGACACCGTGACGCCTGGCGGCGTCTATCTCCGTCGACCAGTAGATGCCTCTACCTTCCCGCGGAAAGATCAGAGTACCGTTGTCGGTCCTAAGCGGGAGGGTATTAACCGTCCATCCCTTCGGGTGGCAGAACTGTACGTCAGCAACAAATAGCGATTTTTTCGCATAAGACGGTAGTAATTTACGTTGTTCCCACCGTGAGTGCACGAGACAGGGTAGCTTATGATACACGCTTGCATAGGCACTGTTAATATCCCACTGATGAACGGGTCCTGGTATCCACCCGAATATACAGTCCTCGAATCGGCCTCCATAAAAGGCATCATTTGCGAAGAGGATAAACTCGGGCTTCTCATCGTAGATTGCGAGGTCACTATGTCGGGGGAACTTCTCGCGTTTGAAGAAGGCTGTAACGAGTTGACCTGGACCTTGCCATTTGTTCGGGCGTAGGTCTAGCCGGTCGCACATCTCGCGGTAGCGGGTCATCATTTCGGCTAGTAACTCGCACTCGTGTCTGTTGTATTCTCGTTCGTAGTCCGTCATCGGACCGAACTCAGCACGCTTACCCTTACCCTCCGCTATCCCCTGGATAATCTGCCGGTACTCCTCACGGTCACCTAGCCACTTTGGGAGAGCACCTCCAATCGTGCCATCGCCTAATACTTTTGCGAATGCTTCCTGAAAGAACGACCCGGTATCGTTAATAATTGTCCATTGTGTGTTCTTTCCACGGCGCCGTACCCGAAACTCTTTATGCGGCATGTAATCTATCTGGAAATCGCCGTAATCAATGGGGTATGCTGGGCTGCACGGATTCTTTCGTCGCGCAGATGGATCTAACAGTCGCTTCAATCGTTCCTCTGGCATGGAGCGGA
>JBOHUW010000517.1:0-1236 GCA_050734895.1 Candidatus Dormibacteraceae bacterium
GCTAATGCTCCTGGCGATTCCTGAACTCCTGGCTGAGACGGGCCTGATACACGGCTTCTCTACCCTGGCGTTGGGGTCGATGCGTGAAGACTCCGCTCGCCACGATTTTGTCGTCCAGCTGGGGCTCGACCCCGCTCGGCTCACGGTGATCAGTAAGGCAGTGCATGGGGTGGATCTGCTCCGCGTCGACCGATCTTTGAATCAAGTGACTGGATGTGACGGTCTGATCACCGCTGTCCCCGGACTATCCCTGATGGCCCTCTTCGCCGACTGCCGACCGTTGATTCTCTACGCCACGGCTCCCGACCGAGAAACCGGGGCAGTCGCCCTCTGTCATGCTGGATGGCAGGGGGCAGCTAGGGGCATGGCCAAGGCAGGGGTAGCTGCCCTAACCCGAGAGTACGGCTGTCAGCCTAGCGAAATCAAAGTAGGCATTGGGCCCGGTATCTGTGCTGATTGTTACGAGGTGGGACCAGAGGTAAGCTGCCTCTTCCCGGATAGCTGCTCTCGGGCTAGTCGGGATGATCGCCGGTTACTTGACCTGGTTGCTGTTCATCGACTTCAGCTGATCGAAGCTGGAGTGTTGAGCGATCAAATCTTCGTCCACCCGGCCTGTACGAAAGAGAGTCCTGAGTTGCCCTCCCACCGCGGCAATCCTGATGGGATCCGCTTTGCCTGCCTAGTGGCGCTGCGCGATGAGGGTAGCTATCGCCAGATGTTGGCCGAAGGTCGTATCACTCCTGCCGAAGCGCATTGGTCGACTCTGCCCAAACCGCGCCCACTACGCTCTGGAGAACGGCCGCTTTCGGAGGTGTTAGCGGATATGCGGGCTGATGAGCGATAGCTGGGCTGGAAGTAAGTCTGAACCATCTACATGCGGTGCTCCTAGAGCGTGAAAACTGAGTGGAGAATCTTAGGCCAAAAAATTATTGAACCAAAAACTTAACTTATCCTTTACAATCTGGGTCAACAATTCGGACAATCGATTGTTTAAGCAAAGCGTGCATGAAGGGGTAAGAAGAATGATTAGCAAGAACACCATGGTTAGATGGTCGGCAGGAATGGCTTTGCTCGTCGCCGCAATGGCCCTTGCGACGCCGGTGGAGGCCGCGCCGGTGCCAGTTCCGCCCGGACTGCCGGTGCCAGTTCCACCCGGACTGCCGGTGCCAGTTCCGCCCGGACTGCCGGTGCCAGTTCCGCCCGGACTGCCGGTGCCAGTTCCGCCCGGACTGCCGG
>JBOHUW010000518.1:0-1227 GCA_050734895.1 Candidatus Dormibacteraceae bacterium
GCCTTCGGAGGATAGGGGATGAGGTTAGTCGTGGAGGGGGGGTTCGCATAGCTCGGTCATACTCCCATGCAACTCTTGGGGATCAGTGAAAGGTACTCGATGAAGGGGGAGATTAGCAGTTTTTTGACATTCGACGTTGGCCGATGGCTATGATGACGATGGTCCTTACCGAGTTTCCCGTAAGCTGTAAATAATTAATGGAGCGTACGCTTTGAGCCCCCAGACCGAGGAAGTTATCAAATCCAGATCAGCCTACGCTGAAGAGGCGGTCCAATTGGCGGTAGATGCCAATTGGGAGCAGGCGGTGGAGGTGAACACCTTTATTCTTGAACATTTTGAGCCGGAGGAGTCGGTCCATAATCGGCTGGGCAAAGCCCTTGCCGAGGTCGGGCGGCTGGAGGAGGCGACGAGAGCCTATCAGGCAGCGCTGGAGATCAATCCGCTCAGCCCGGTGGCGAGAAAAAATGTTCAGAAGCTGGAAAATCTGAGGCAGAATAATCAGTCGTTGGGCAGCGGGATTGGAGGCCGGATCGACCTAAACCTCTTCGTCGAGGAGATGGGGAAGACGACCACCACCGTACTCAAGTCGATGGATCAGGATGGCTGTGGCAAGGTGGTTGCCGGGGATGTTGCCGAACTCCGTATTGAGGGGGGAGGAGTCGAAATCGATACTCTCCGTGGGGTACGCATCGGCAGCTTGGAATCTAAGCTGGCTCGCCGCCTCATCAAATTTATGCAGGGGGGAAACCGTTACCAGGCTGGGGTAACCGCCTGTGAGGGTAATCAGGTGAAGCTGATTATCCGCGAGGTCTACCAGGATGCCAAGTTTGCCGGTAAGCCCAGCTTTCCAATTACCCGTAAACGGGATGTTGAATTTCGTCCCTATTCTCGTAATTCGCTCGCCGCGCGACCGGTAGAGAGCGAACTTGTTGCCATCGAAGGCGATGATGAGGAGGCGGATGATAGCGAGGTGGAGATCGAGTCATCCCTGCATGAAGTCGATGAAAGCGCTGACCTCGAGTTGGTGAGTGAGATAGAGGATGTTGACGGGGAGGATGAGGAATAGTGTTCTCTCTCTCTCCGGGGAGGTCTCTTCACCTCCGCTGAACCATCCCCTCCAGCCAGCGTAAGCGGATTGCGGGATCTTCTACCATCAGTCGCCGAGGCTTGGCTGCGGGCCGAGGCGATTGCCTTGGACGAGCTGCGGAGTAGGGGATACAGCTACCT
>JBOHUW010000519.1:0-1222 GCA_050734895.1 Candidatus Dormibacteraceae bacterium
TCTCCCCACTCTGCAGCGCCACCTCCAGATCGATGCTCCCCACCACCCGATCCTCAGAGGCGTTGATCGGCAGCTCGACCACCCCCATCCGTCGCTTACTTACCCTCAGCTCCCCCAGCTTCAAGCGATCGATGCATTCCGCGCATGGTTCAGCTGGCGAACAGCCGTAGCGACACCCTTCGACCACCTCCTGCTCGGGTAGCAGAGCAGCCAGCGCACGCACCGCGGTTGACTTAGCCGTCCCCCGTTGACCGCGGATCAGCACCCCCCCGATTGCCGGGTTGATTGCGTTCAACAGCAGCGCCGGCTTCATTCGCTCCTGCCCAACTATCGCGCTGAAGGGATACATCCTTGAATTGTAGGGGCTAGGCTTGCCTCGCCCGATAAAATTAGACCCCTCCTTATTCCGGTAGAATTTTCAACCCTATGTCGCCCATCCTCCAAGTCCGAGAACTCCGCAAATGCTTTGAGGACCGTACCGCCGTCGATGACATCTCTTTCGAGGTCTCCCCGGGGCAGATCCTCGGACTGCTCGGCCCCAACGGGGCGGGCAAGACGACGACCATTCACATGCTCCTCGGTCTGACTCGATACGACTCGGGCAGTATCAACTACTTTGGGCTGGATTTTCGCCGGCATCGGCAGCAGTGTTTGCAGCGGATCAACTTCATCTCCGCCTACAACAACCTCCTGAACCGGCTGAGTGTCATCGAGAACCTACGGGTTTTTGCCGACCTCTACGCCACTCCAAATGCCGGCGGCCGAATTGATGAACTGGCCAACTACTTCGAAGTCACTCACCTCCTCGATCAGGTGTACTGGTCGCTCTCATCTGGTCAAAGGACCCGAGTCAACCTGGTGAAGTCACTACTCAATCATCCTGAACTCCTACTGATGGATGAGCCTACCGCTTCGCTCGATCCGGATATTGCCGACAAGACTCTCTCCCTAATCGAGGAGCTGCGAGCGCGACACCAGACAGCAATCCTCTTCACTAGCCACAACATGAGCGAGGTCACCCGAATCTGCGATTCGGTAATCTTTCTACAGCAGGGGAAGATCGTGGCTCAAGATTCCCCAGCCAACTTAGTCAAGGACTCCACATCTTCCACCGAAGTCCACCTATTTCTCGAACCTCATGTCAGAAATTCACTCCTCGGCTGGCTTGACCAGCAGAAATTCATAGCTAGGGCTGCTGGAAGCCATGAAGTCATCCTTACAG
>JBOHUW010000520.1:0-1220 GCA_050734895.1 Candidatus Dormibacteraceae bacterium
CTTGGACACCACTATCCTCTCCTACGCAATCAGTGGAGAACATCATCTCCAATCGCCTTGCCAACGACTGCTAGAAGCACATGAAGAGGGCAGGATAACGGCGGCCACAACTCCGGAGGTAATCCAAGAATTTGTTCATGTCCGGAGTCGTCGACACGGACGAACAGAAGCAGCCGATTTGGGCCGACAGTTTGCTGAAGCCCTAACGCTCATAGCAACTACGCCTCAAGATCTGGAGCTGGGGCTGGACCTCTTTGAGCGCTGCCCAAACCTGGGAGCCTTCGATGCCGCATTGGCTGCCGTCGCGATCTCCGGTAGAGCCAAAGCCCTAGTGAGCGCTGATCGCGCCTTTGGTGAAGTTTACCGACTTCACTGGGTTGATCCGGCAACTCAAGCCTTAGCAGAACTTCTGCAATAATCCCATCCTAGATCCCGAACGGGCACCAAGGGAGGGGTGAGGAGGCGAAGAGAAGGTCCGCTCGGGCCAGACTGCCCGGCTTAGGTTCTCTGACCAACCCGGCCCGGGCCAAGGTGGCGAAGCGATTGCCGCCGAGATAGCAGGCAGCCAGACTTGAAGCCGAGAGAGTGAAATCCGGGGCGGCATTGGTTTTGCTACAGGTCGCCGCTCCCGCCGAATTCACCTCCAGTTCGTAAATTCCACTGTTCCAGGAGCAGAATTCATCCTCCACCTCAATTCGGAGCTGCCCGGCCAGCTGGTATAAGCGAGTCTGGAGCGCCCTCTGAACATCGATCAGACGAAGCCAACGACCAGAGGCAACCGTGGTCTGGGCAGCCTGGATATCAGTCAGTAGGTAGCGTAAAGGCTCGTCAACACTGCGCGTGGGAGCCACCACTCGCTCGATCAGATCGATGTCTAGACAGTAGCGCCAAAGGCCAGCGTAAGCCTGATCGGTAGCCGCCAACAACATCTCCAGATGGAGTTCACTCCACTGCGAATCCACTCTTGCTTTTTTCCGGTAGAGAGCATAGCCATCCACCTGCCCCTCTACCTCATAGACGGCAACGAAGAGTTCGCTCATCCCCTCATGCCGAGCAGGATAGTCGGCTAAGCTGTTCTCCAGCCGGATCTGATTTAACTGCGGACAGCCGGGAATCAGGATGGCGAGGCGGGCTACCAATGGAATCGTTAATCGCACCGCCTCCGACAATTCGATCTCTCGTACTCGACCACCCTCAATCGGGGAGACAAAGTGAGAGCG
>JBOHUW010000521.1:0-1219 GCA_050734895.1 Candidatus Dormibacteraceae bacterium
GTCCACTATTGATTGGGCGAGGCAAGCCTAGCTCCTAAGTCTGGGCCGGTCGCTCGCCTTTGGTAATCGCCGCCGCCTCCTCGGCAATACCTTGAAGGGTTAGAGGATTGATCATTCTGATCTGCATGGTCCGCACCTGATCGGCCGCGGCTATCAATTCGGCTACCGATTGAGCGGCCGTAAAGGGCTCTTCCACCGGTCCGGAGAGGCGCTGCAGTCGTTTCTTTAGCATCTCCAGGATGGCCTGTCGACGCGGCTCCAGCTCTTGTTCTGTGGTTGACGCTGAGCTGGGGGGTGGGGTTGGGGCTGGTGGTGGCGGGGGCGGTGACTCCGCGCGGGTTGCCGCCGGAGGGGAGGGGTTTCGGTTGATCGCTGCCGGGGCAGGGCGCAACGAGGGCTGAGATGGTTGGGTCGGACGCGATGAGCTGCTCTCTGGCATGGCGTCAGAGCGAGCCGAAATTACCACATCGGGATCCGAGAGCAGCCCATCGAGGGCTTCACTACCCTGTTTCTGTTCGCCATCCCGGTAGGCCGCTACCACCCCCTCTTCATCGAAGAGCAGGACTCCGGTTCCGCTCGGCGCGGTCACGGCCACGGCGCCACGACGACCGGGCCGAATGAAGGATTCGATTACCTCCTGGGTGGCTCCTGGGGCTCGCCAGTAGGCGGGCAGCACTCGGGCCAGTCGGGGTGGAACATGAACTATTTCGAGGGAGCTGACCTGGACCTCGATCAGCTCGTCGAGCACCTCAACTCCCTTGATCACGCCGTTTGCGGTTTCGGCCACGGCATCCGTAACCCGGCCCTCCAGGACCACAACCAGAGCCGAGAGATCATCCGAGCGGTGATCAATCACTGCGCTGTCCAGCCCGGCGATAAGAGTGGCCAATCCGCGAGCGCTGGGCTGGGCGCGTTCGCCAACTGGTGGTGGGGGTACCGCGGGCAGGGCCGCGGAAGGTTTGACATCCATCGTGGTCATCATAGGTGATAATAACGGGGGGATTGGTTTTTTGGTTGGGCATATTCAGATTTGTTGGCTGGAAGCTTGGGTCAATATTTCGGCAAACGTAAAGTCAAGGGCTGCGCTCCTGCCGATTTCGGCCCTCTGAATCCCCGGCAAATAGCACATGTGCTAGAATGTTTTACATGAAGAGTGTTGGGCTGAGAGAACTCCGTCAACAGGCCAGTGATTTAGTGCGTAGAGCGGAAGCTGGAGAGG
>JBOHUW010000522.1:0-1216 GCA_050734895.1 Candidatus Dormibacteraceae bacterium
AAATCTCCGACTATCCTTCAGCTCGCCAATGACCGCTGTAAGTGGTTTTTACTTTTGCGGTCAGCGTCCTGGGATCATCTTCATAGAGGGCTACAAAGTTCTGAATAATCCCGCCCTTCTTCCACTGTGAGCGAGGCGGTAGCAAATCCTCATCTGGCTGATTGGTGTATAGCGACATCAAACTGCCTCCTCTCTCAGCTCGCTCTCCGATACCGCCACCTGTAAGCAGCGACGAACCACTTCCTTATCGCGGCGGCAGGAAAATGATCCGGAGTCCTCGATCACCTCCAGCCCTATCTCCAACTCGCCGGCCACCGCGGCTATTGCCTGCGGTGACCCAACCAGCCTGATCTGCACAATCTCACTCATCTTTATTGATCTCCCATGCACGCCCGTCGATAGAGGCCGAGGAGAAACAGCGCCTGGTTAATTTTGCACTGGGCCAATTTCAATTTCTCTGGCGGGTTCTCCATAAACCGGTAGGCCATCGAGTGCAGACACTCGGCCCCGGCTACAATGGCCTCCATCTCCTCATCGTTCAAATGGAGTTGATATCTATGGCTCATGCTGTCCTCCCAGCCAGATACTCCTGCTCTTCTATCTCGGCTAGGCGCGAGAGCTCGTTCGCCTGAGCGAAGCGATTCTCCTCCCAGGCCTGCTCGGAGAGCTGGTACAGCCGCTCGATCCATTGCAGCTGGGGATCCATCGGGGTGGAGCCCACAAGATTGATTAACTTCTGTAGTGTTTGCATTACACACCTCGTGTATGGCTAGCTCGGGATTTCCGGCTAGCCGCGGATATGGGTGGGGATGGCGGCCGGTCCGCTGCTAACGAATGGCCGCCTCCCCACATCGATTTTTCCTGGCGCTGTCATATCGCCCTACATCGGCTCACCTCCTTGGTTCATGCGAACGACCTCTGCCAACTCGCCAAACGAACTCTTAGTCGCTTGGGTAGGGCTCTCCACCAGCTAATGCCGTAGCCACCGCGATAGATCTCCAACGCCAGCAAGCCAGCGGTGACCACCAGCCCCAGAGGGCAGAGCAGCATTCCGGTGAGCAACGGCAACAGCCAGCGAATGATCTTCAACAGCCACCGCTGTTGCGGGGTTAAATTCAAACTCTTCAGCCGAGCTGATAGCCGCCTTCCGTGGGCGCTTGCCGCCACCCGATTCCACAGCCGGAGCCCAGTCGGTAGCGCAGCAAGAGGGTAGGAG
>JBOHUW010000523.1:0-1216 GCA_050734895.1 Candidatus Dormibacteraceae bacterium
GTCAATACCCGCCCCGACCGTAGTCGCCCTCGCCCTGGTCCAGCTGGCGATCAACGTCGCCCAACACGAGCACGCCGACTCCGAGGGATCTCGACCGGTCGGCAAAATTTTCCTGCAGGCCAGAGCCGGACCCACCCTCTCCATCGAATGGGCAAGCCAGGATATTACTCCATCATCGATCGTCACCCACCGTCATGTTCGGCGCCGGCGGCGGTGGGGAATGGGCTTTACCCGAATGGCCGCGGATGCCCTGGGCGGCACCGTACTACCGCCAGCAGTGGTAAGTGAGGGGCGCAAGGGGGTAAGCTTCGGGTTGGGCAGCCGGAGTCTGACCCTTCCCCTCGCCCATTTTGAGAGTGGTTGCCTGACTCGCTCTACCCGGAGCTGGGATCAGGAACATGCCGGAGTTGATGAAGTATCCCTTCAGCGGTTGATTGCGGAAGCGCAGGCCAATCCCGGTTATCTGGTATCGATCGGCTTCTACACCGCTCGAGCAGTTCCGGACAGCCGACGAGTTTGGCTCTCTCTACCCCCTGAGGAGGGTACGGACCGAGTCCTCGATGTTCTCCGCGGGCTTGATCATGAACGCCTCTTGCTGAGCGCCCCGCCACCTCATGCGACCCGCCTTCACGCTCTTAATTTGCTCCTTCGCGGCGGCCTGGGGGAGGCTTTACCCACCTGTTATCGCGAAGAGTGGGATGCTCGCTTCCCCATTGCCTGCCAGGCTCTGGGGATTCCTACTCCAACCCTCGCCCGAGCCCCCTTCTACCCCGATCCACAGCTTGCAGCCTATCTGCTGGCCGAAATCGGGGGACAACTGATGATCGAACCTAACGGTGGGGTATCTTTCCGAACTGCCGAGGGATCAGGCCATGATTGGCTTCGCTTGCTCGGAGCCAATTCGAGGAGCCAGGTAGATCTCACTGTGGGGTTTTAAGCGAGTGAAGGTTTCGACGCCCAAGCTGATTCCCGAACTGGACGTGGCGGATCTCGATGCTTCTCTGGAATTCTACGTGAGGGTAATGGGATTCACTGTTGAATTCGACCGACCCGAGGAACGGTTTGCCTACCTCGTTCGCGAAGGCATCCATCTCTATTTAGAGGAAGCCGGTGGACCTGGACGACGCTTCAGAACGGCACCACTGGAGCGACCGTATGGAAGAGGCGTGAATTTCCAGATGGAGGTCTCCGACGTTGACCTACTTCATGACAGTGT
>JBOHUW010000524.1:0-1214 GCA_050734895.1 Candidatus Dormibacteraceae bacterium
CAGCTAGGGTTTGAGGCGTTTTTACTTGGATTGGTATTGTCTGATTTCTGATTGAGGAAGTGCTTAGCACTTCCTCAATCACTTTCATCGACAAGAGTATCCCCTATCCGGCCGTTTTTGAATACCCGCTCAACCCAACAACCGCCATCCCAGATTGGGAGGGGAGAGGGAGTTGGCGGTGTGCAGCGGAACTTCCCAGCTGCCCTGATTGGAAGTAACTATTAGCTTAGCCACCAGTTGGCCGGCTGGCCCGGGCAACCGCACCGGCAGCGGCTGCAGATGGACATGAAGTATCGTTCCCGGAAGCAGCAGCGGCGCCGATGATGCACCAGCCAGCAGATCGCTCCTATCCCCCCAGGCCGAGCTGATCGAGCCAACCGCCTCTCCGGCTCGAGCGATCGGATGAGGACTCAAGGTAGACCTGGCCTTCTCCAACAGTTGGAGGCTGGAATCCATCGCCGCCGCTAGATCACTTGCCCCCATGACCGCTCCAATCAGCAGGTTTGAGAGGCCGCTCGATTCTCGATAGGGAGCGGCAAATACATAGCAACCACCGGCCGATTCGGTGTTCCCGGTCTTGATGCCGACAATCCCGGCTACTCCGAGGAGATGATTGACGTTGGTCACCCTTCCGGCAATCGGCAGAGTTGCCCTCGTCTGATCGACGATCTCGGCCAGCACTGGAATTTGCTGCGCCGCCTCGCCCAGCCTGACCAGATCAATCGGCGTACTAACCGTGCCCGGGTCAAAGCCGCTGGCGTCGACGAAATGGGTAGAAGTCAGACCCATCAACTTCGCCTGGGCATTCAGGTAGACAACAGCATCACCAAGCGAGCCGAAGCTCCAACGCGCGAGAAGAGTGGCGACGTTGTTCGCCGAGGGAAGAAGGAGAGCCTGAAGCGCCTGATACTCGCTCAGCTGCTCGCCGACGGCTATCGCCGTCACCGACTGCCCACCCGCCTTATCCTGCTGATACTCGCTGACCTCCCTCGCTCCAATTACCAACCGTGGCCCCGGCTGTCCGAGCGCCAGCGGGTGTCGTTTCAGCACCATCAGCGCGGTCATCAGCTTGGCTGTACTGGCCATCGGCAAGGGCTGAGTCGGACCAGAGGTCATCACCTCCTGGCCAACCACCCCCAAGGCCGAGGCTTCACCACTAGGCCAGGCTAGGCCCTCTCCGACTGCCGTTACTTGGCTCGAAGGCTGCACTAAGT
>JBOHUW010000525.1:0-1202 GCA_050734895.1 Candidatus Dormibacteraceae bacterium
ACACCCACTAGGCCAACCGATGCTAGCCGGTCAGCAGGCCGTCAGGGGTAGAGTCATAGGGGTTGACGCTGGGCACCCTTACCAATTGGGTCAGCAGCTCTTGAATCTGCTCCTCTGATGCCTGCGCAGGTGGAAATCGCATTTCTGCTGCGAGCTTAGCTCATCCTGATTGTTTCAACGCATAACTTAATGTCCCAATCGCAACCAGGGCGAGAATCAGTCCGGCCAGCTGGTTGCGGCGAAGCCGCTCTCCAAGAAAAAGTGAAGCGAGGAAGGTGGTCACTGCCGGATAGAGGGTTGACAAGACGGCAATCACACTCAAAGGACCATTCCGCACCGCATTCAGATAGGCCATCGAAGCCACCCCCTGGAAGAGTCCAGATACCCCTGCCACCGCCATGACAAAGTGGTGGGCGGTCATCCATGTCCAACATCGGAGTAAAAGATGGCCTGCCCCGGCTCCGCCTCGGCCAAAACGGTAATTCACCAAAAGGAGGAGCAAGAGAAAGCTGCAGCTCCGTTCCCCGAGCATCGTCCAGAGACCAGAGTTGTGGGGCGAGCGGGAGTAAAAAACTAGGCCCAGGCCGAAGGCGCAGCCGCCAACCACTCCCATCCCGATCGCCAGCTTCCAGGACGTCGGGGCGAACGATCGCTGACCCGAATTATCGTTGTTGCGCCAAACGATTAGAGTGATCGCTAGGAGGGCCAGAGCTATTCCCAATCCGGTCAAGAGTGAGGGTTGCTCGGCGTTGATCACGACTCCCACCCCCACCGGCACCGCAGCCGCCATGGTGGCGGTGATAGTAGACACCACGGCCATGAGCGAGCGCCCTAAGGCGGTATAGAAAACCATCATTCCGATCACGGTGAAGAGCCCAGCCAGGCTGCCCCAGAGCAGTGCTTGGGTGCTGTAGATTGCGGGCCAGGCGATCACCCCAACTATGGCCGCCAGCAACGCGATCGACTGTCCGATCAGGGCGACCACCATCGCCGGAGCACGGCGGCTGGCCAGTCCACTGTTAAAGTCGGCTATCCCCAGGCAGGTCGAGCAGATCAGGGCGAGAAATTCGGCCATGAGATCATCCTGACCGGATCTCCGCCAGAGTGTGCTTTCCGCTCACCATTAACAGGTACGATCTATGACGTGGAGGACGGCATCGAACAGGTACCGGCGGTGGTTGAACATATGAAGTGGTGGGGGT
>JBOHUW010000526.1:0-1202 GCA_050734895.1 Candidatus Dormibacteraceae bacterium
CAAACGGCTTGGGTAGTGGGAAGAGGATGGGATTTGACCAAATCCGCTCGTTTTACAAAAGCCGAGCTGCGACGGTTAGAGGTGGCTGTTGGAGGGCGCCCGTTGGCTCTAAAGGGGGAGGATGGACACTCTTGTTGGGGTTCCCGTGCCGCTTTAACTGCCGCGGGCATCTCAGAGCAAACTTCCGATGTGGCGGGCGGAATAATTGAGCGTGATCAGGCCGGGAACGTGACCGGAATCCTGCGCGAGGGGGCCTGCGCTCTTCTCACCCGGATGCGTCCCAAGCTTTCCGGGCAAGAATTCGAAGCGGGATTGGCAGAAGTGTTGGGAGAGTTGGCTCGATTCGGCTTGACGACCGTGCACTCCATGGACGGAATTGAGGAGTGGGAGGCTCTGCAGCGTCTACGCCGGCAGGGGCGACTGCCCCTTCGGGTGGTCTCTTACTTCCGCTATCCGGAGTTGGAGTTGGCGGCCGAGGTGCGGCGGCTAGTGGGGAGCGATCCATGGCTTCGAGTAGGTGGGATCAAGGCATTCTTGGACGGGACTTTGAGTAGTCGAACCGCGGCTATGGTGGGGGGTGGCGGGATGCTAATTTATCAGCCGGCTGAGTTGGCCCGGGTGGCGAGAGAATGTGCTCAACAGAATTTCAATGTTGGTTGGCATGCCATCGGTGATCGGGCTGTCCGCCTGGCCCTCGATGTTCTGGAACCAATGGTGAATACCTTTCCCGGCTGGCGACCTCGAATCGAGCATGCCCAATGCGTCCGGCCCGAAGATCAACTTCGTTTCCGAGCGGTTGGGGCGGTGGCTTCAATGCAGCCTGCACATGCCTTGTCCGATCGAGAGGTGGCGGAGCGAGAATGGAGCATTGTTCTGTCCTGGGCTTATCCTTGGAACGCTTTGGGGAAGGCTGGAGTGGTGCTCGCCTTCGGTTCAGATGCCCCTTTTGGTGACCCCGATCCACTACATGGGCTGGCCGCAGCCACCGGCTGGCGGCAGGAGGTGGGGTGGTATCCGGAGCTGGCGCTTACCCGCCAAGCGGCGCTTCGGGCCTACACCTTCGGGGCTGCCTATGCGGCCGGAATTGAGTCCGAGGTGGGACGGTTGGAAGTTGGTCAGCGCTGTGATCTGACCGTGATTCAGGATGGACAAATTACGGCGACAGTGGTCGAGGGTGAGTTAGTGAGTGGTCGAAAAACTAC
>JBOHUW010000527.1:0-1201 GCA_050734895.1 Candidatus Dormibacteraceae bacterium
CTCTCCATCAGACGACCACCGATAAAACCCTGGGGATCGGCAGCATTGGTCATTTAGAGAGAGAGGCGACTAAGCTGCTGCGCAGCTTGAACTACTGAAGCAGCTCCCAATTCATGCCCTGATCGGAGAGGTCTGCGACCCGGACTCGCTGGGCCCCGCAGCGATGCCTATACTTGAAGGCTGTAGATGTCGCTAAACGTCACTCCGAACGGCACTAACGGGCGACCGCCGCTGCCGGGCCCGGTTAAGAAGCTCGCCTTGTGGTTGATGAAAGCCAGCCACCGCCTCGGTGCGCGGCGGATGGACGGGATGCCGGTAAGGCTGCTGACTACCCGGGGAGTCCGATCCGGCGAGCAGCACACAACACCGGTGATATTCTTTCCGGAGGGCGACGAGGCCTGGCTCGTGGTCGCCTCCTTCGCAGGAGCGGCTCGCCACCCGGCCTGGTTCGTCAACATGGCTGGCCATCCGGAGGACGTGTGGATCGACGCCGGAAACCGCCGCGTTAGGGTAACTCCCGACTCACTGGCCGGCGAGGAGCGCCAGCAGGCCTGGCAACGCATCATAGAGCAGTCGCCGCGCTTCGCTGGCTACCAGCAGAAGACCGATCGCGAGATCCCAGTCGTTAGGTTGGTCGCGACGCAGACTTGAGTTCGACCGCAGGCCGTGCGCAGGGATAGTAGCGGCGACGACATTTGAACTTGATGGCGATGATGTTCTTGGCTGTTCTGTAGTGGACGCATCTAGCTCGGCTGTCGATCGTCTTTCCGAAAATGAGCAACCTGGGTGGACGAGTTAATCCCCTCAGGCGGCGCTTCACAGTTCTTCTATGAGCAAGAGCTGGACTCCTTCAAGGAGTTGCGTAAATTGGCCAAAGTAGGGATAGAAAGTGGTGCCGAGGCCCGGACTTGAACCGGGGACACCTTGATTTTCAGTCAAGTGCTCTAAAAATTTGGATGAATCGAACTTGAATGGCAACTTGTTATCGTAATTTGGGTCGTCACGGATATTTTCATGACAAGCCTTATAGAGTCTGCGTAAGTTCCAAACGAGCGATCTCCATCGAATCGAGGTTAAATAACCGGCCTCTGCCCAATAATCTTCGGGCAGGAGCTGTTGGCTTCGATGTACATTCTGAGATCAGCGGAGATTTTTTCGGCCACGGCCAACAGATCACGGTGGAGCTGGAACAGGTCATACT
>JBOHUW010000528.1:0-1196 GCA_050734895.1 Candidatus Dormibacteraceae bacterium
GCCTACCTCTTGTTTCCGTAATTTTTGGAATATCTCCGACTGGTTTGGCCGCGGCGGATAACCAGCAATCTATTGTTCCGGAGAATTCCTTATCTAAGCCAGTAGTCCCTGGAACTCAATCTGAATTGGCGGCTACTACAGAGAGCTTAAATGATGGTTGGACGATATTCATATCGCTTACATCAATGGTTTTTACGTTTGCAGGAGGTTGGGCGGTTGCCGGCAGAATGAGCAGGATTGGCTCTCGAATACAACTTCTAGAGGCGAGGATTGATCTAATGGAATCCGCCGCCTTATGGAGAGAGGTGGAAAAAATTAAATTTGGAGTATTACAAGGTGATCCACTTCTGGAACAGTATGAAAATGCAGTATTAGTTAACGTAGAAAATAGCTCTGATCATCCAATTAAGGATTTTAGGGTGGATTCTTTGGGAGTAAGAATAGGGATTTCATCTCCAGATCAAAAAACTGGCTTGGAGCGTATTGGTAATACGAGAGATGTAGAAGTTGAGACACCCTTTAAATTTGATGAGATCCCTGCCCATGGCGGCAAAGTAATGAAGAAATGGGTGGGGCCTAACAGCTCCGATTTGTCGGTTTTTCTACGTGACGTCCAAAAGATTGAGGACGCTACAATACGCACTGGTACTTTCAAATACTCATATTTGGATGATCGACTCGGTCCTGTAATAATAGAATCTTTTGGGGGAGATTCTCCTATGAAAGCTACGGTTGGAGGTCGAACTTTCCCGTGGGTTCCTCCCCTGGGGGAAGCCCACGAACACTAGAAAGATAAATGACTCTACCGTCGAAACAGCTTGCGCCCCAACCAACGAATGGGATCATAGTATCTGTCAGCAACTCGCTCTTTCAGCGGAATAATCGCGTTGTCGGTGATATGGATATGCTCCGGGCAGACCTCGGTGCAGCACTTGGTAATGTTGCACCTATTGACCCCCGCCTCCTCATGGAGAAGCTGGCTTCGATCGGCAGTATCCTTGGGATGCATCTCCAGGCTGGCGATGCGGATCATCCCCCGCGGGCCGAAGAAGGCATCTTTTTGGTTGTGGTCGCGCAGCACATGACAGACGTTCTGGCAGAGGAAGCATTCGATGCACTTGCGGAACTCCATCGAACGTTGAACATCCGCCTGGGCGATTCGCCAGGGCTGGGGATCGGCCAGATCCTCCTTGGAG
>JBOHUW010000529.1:0-1191 GCA_050734895.1 Candidatus Dormibacteraceae bacterium
GCCCTGGGGTTACCAAAAGCTGATGGGTAAGAGGATTGCCCAGTCTGAGATGACGCTGGATATTCAGACCGGTGGCGGCGAGGTGTTGGCCGGGGTCCCGCAGCATGCTGCTAAGGCCATGGTCGCTACCGAGTCCTGGCCACCGAATATCAAACGCGCTCAGGAAAACTTGCGCGCCAAGGGCGTGGTTGTAGTTGCCGACGAGGACCGGCCGCCGCTGCCATTTGCTGATGGTACCTTTGACCTGGTCACCAGCCGCCACCCGGTGGTAGCCCACTGGGAGGAGATTGCCCGTGTCCTGACACCGGGCGGCACCTATTTCTCCCAGCAGGTCGGTCCGGACAGCGGCCATGAGATCTACGACCTCTTCCTCGGTCCGCAAACGTTGGGCAAGACCCGCCGGGAGCCGGAGCTAGCGCAGGCCGAGGCAGCGGCGGCCGGACTGGAGGTCGTGGACCTGCGGACTGCCAAGCTAAAGATGGAGTTCTTCGACGTCGGCGCTATGGTCTACTTTCTGCGTAAAGTGATCTGGTTCGTTCCGGATTTTACCGTCGAGAAGTATCGCGATCGCCTGAAAGTCCTGCATGATCGGATTCAGGCTACCGGGGCGTTTGTCGCCTGCTCTCGTCGCTTTCTGATCGAGACCCGCAAGCCGCTGCGCAGCAACCGGTGACGCATGCAGGATCGTCATTACTCTGGACACCTATAGCAGGATCATTTCTGGGATCAATGCTGGGGCTGCTCGGTTTCGCATTCCCGACTCAGAACCTAATGAATCACTTTATCGGCTCTTTCGTTACGCAATCTGTTACACGGATAAGTAACGAAAAAGGTTTTTAGAGCTTGAAAATCATGGCAATTATCCAATTTCAAGTTCAGACATGGGATGGTGGGCCGGGAGGGAGTCGAACCCCCACAGCTTTCGCGGCGGTTTTACAGATTACCCAGTTTGCGCTGACTGATATAGTTAAGTATAGTTTCGAGTTCGGCCTCTTTCGCTGAGTCTCTTTTCATGTTGCTTGGTGGGGTCTCCTGATGACCCGGATGGCACACAAATGGCACATAAGTCCGGGTCCGTCTGAACTGGATCAAGAATGCTTTTTACGGAAGAATACTGGTCTTTCGTCGCATATCTTTTACGCCAACTATTTGAAGTTCTTCGCTCTGGACACGGTAGTACACACCTAAAGG
>JBOHUW010000530.1:0-1189 GCA_050734895.1 Candidatus Dormibacteraceae bacterium
GTGGTGTAGTGGGCAATTGCCTCCAGTTCCGTCTGCTGTTGGACCAGGGCGGCAGAGCCCAGCACCCCCATCCGGAGCCGGGCCATTGCCGAGTCGGTGAGGTTGGCGAATTCCACTCCCGCCTGCCGCATTTGCCGAGCCCTCTGCAACATCCGCTTCGGGTTAATTCCCCGGGGGGGCCGCAGCTCAACACTGAAAACCGCCCGATCCCCCTGGAGCTGTGCCGCCAGCCGTGATCCACCATAGATTCCTCCCGATACCATAGATTCCTCCCCCCGTGGGGGGAGGGTAGAGGAAGCCGCCGCAGTGTTGGTGGGGGGGGTGGAGGAAAGTGAAGCAGATTGAAGCTGTGATGTGCCCCCGCGGTTCGAGCCCCGCCGCTCCTCGAGTGCCTGCCGCATGGCCGCAGTGTGGACCGGTCCGGTACCACAGCAGCCGCCAACCAGCCGCGCCCCGGCGGCGATTAGCTGGCGGGCGGCGTTGGCGAAGTATTCTGGTCGACCGCTGTAATGCAGTCGGCCGGCCAGCCGTTGGGGTAGCCCGGCGTTGGGGAAGGCGATCACTACCGCCGCCCCTGCCTCGACCAGTTGCCCGACTATTTGAATTGCCTGTTCTGGTCCGCTGCCGCAGTTGGCTCCGAGGGCGGCGAGCGGCCAGGGGCGCATCGCTTGGACCATCGCCTGCGCCGCCTCGGGGGTAGCCTGATCGAAGCTCATGGCGGCGATTACCGGGAGGTGAGGGGCGATTTGGCGAGCCACCCGTACTGCCAGTTCCAGCTCCGCCAGCGAGGTGTAGGTCTCCAGAATCAGCAGCTCGACTCCCCCGCTGATCAGGGCGTCGATCTGCTCCCGATAGATCTCCTCGGCGTTGGCCTGGCTGATCGATCCGAGGGGAGCAATCAGCTGCCCCAGCGGTCCAATACTGCCGGCGACTAGGACCTCATGATTGATCGATTGGCGACTCTCTACGGCCAGCTCGGCTGCCCGCCGGTTGATCTGCGTCATCTGCTGATCGAGGCCGTATTCGGCCAGACGGAGACGGTTGCCCCCGAAGCTGTTGGTTTCGATGATCTGCGCTCCAGCAGCGATATATTGGGCGTGCAGCTCGCGGACCAATTCCGGCCGGATCAGATTCAACTCCTCTGGGCAGTGGAGATCTGGCCGAGACTTACTCCTCTCGGCCAGTGCGG
>JBOHUW010000531.1:0-1186 GCA_050734895.1 Candidatus Dormibacteraceae bacterium
GGCGTTGGTCCTTGGTCTCTATCCGTTCTTGATTGGGGATGTCATCAAGGCGGCGCTGGCGGCGGGTGTTCTGCCCGCGAGCCGGTTATTGGTCGGCCGAAAGCGGTAGCGTGGGCTGCCTCTACGTAGTTTCGACTCCGATTGGTAACCTAGAGGACATTACCCTGCGTGCCTTGCGGGTGCTGGCCGAGGTTGGTCTGATCGCGGCCGAGGATACTCGAATCACCGCTCGCCTGCTGGCTCGACACCAGATTCGAGCCCCGATGCTCAGCTACCGTGCCCCGGTGGAAAAACGTCAGCTCGGGAGGCTGCTCGAGGCTCTCTCGGGCGGCGATGTGGCGCTGGTCAGTGACGCCGGAACTCCGACCCTCTCCGATCCCGGTCAACGGTTGGTTGATGCGGCCTGGGAGGATGGTCATCGGGTGATTCCGATTCCCGGTCCGAGCGCGATCACTGCCCTGCTGGCGGCCAGTGGGTTGCCTGGAACGGGATTCGCCTTTGGAGGCTACCTGCCGCGTAAGCCGGGCGAGCTGCGCCGCTTCTTCGCCGGCTTGGAAGAGGCGCTCCAGTCAACCGTTGTTTTCGAATCACCCTACCGAATCAGGAAGTCGTTGGCCATATTGGCCGAGGTCTTGCCGGAGCGGCAGATCGTGGTAGGGAGAGAGCTGACTAAGCTTTATGAGCAGATAATCCGGGGCATCGCTGGTGAGGTTTTGGCCGAGTTGGAGGAACCCCCACGGGGAGAATTTACTGTGGTGATCGGCCCTACCCAGAGAATAAAGTGATTAGGCTTTGAGGAGTGTATAAGAGCCTTCTGATCAGCTCCTTCCGTGGATTGCGTGATCTAAAGATGGATGATCTGGCCCGGGTTAATCTCATCTCGGGGAGCAATAACATAGGTAAGACGGCGGTATTGGAGGCCATCCTTTTACTCGCCGCCGGCCCACTTGCCGGCCGGATTGCCCTCGATATGATTCGTCCATTCAGAGGTTCTCCTAGCTTGCCGATCACTGGCGGCCTTGAGGGAGGACCATGGGATTTTATCTTTCCCAATTTGGATTCCTCCTCAGAGATTCGGTTGGAATCTATGACTGACGAGGGTTCTTACAATCTAACACTATCGATCCCGGGAAATCTGACTGCCTCACAGTAGGCAGCGGTGAAGTTGGGTGATGCTGCCTCGATG
>JBOHUW010000532.1:0-1182 GCA_050734895.1 Candidatus Dormibacteraceae bacterium
TTCTGGACGGGGCCAAGGTAGGCGGGATGATTGCCGAACAACATGAAGATCGATCTCTGCTCGGGGTGGGCATCAACCTCCTCTGGGCCCCTCCCGAGGGCGCCTGCCTAGGAGTCGACCGTGACCTGCTGCTGGAGTTGCTGGGAGAGAAGATAACCGAGTGGTTCGAGCGCTCTGATGAGGAGGTACTCACCGCCTGGCGGCGCTGCTCCGCCACCCTGGGGCGCCGAGTCCGGGTCGATTTGCCCGAGGAAAGATTTGAGGGGAGAGCGTGGGAGATCGCCTCTGACGGAGCACTGATAGTGGGCCGGCGACGCATCGTCGTGGGAGACGTAGTCCACCTCCGCCCAGCCGCGGAGCAGGATGACTTCGAATGGCCGACCAAACGACACTCGCGGGTTACCACTTCGACCAGGAAATTGGTCTCTATTTGACGATTAGCCTCACTCAGGACACCCGCCCACGAACTCGGGACAGGTCAATTGCCGGCCCAATGACGGACAACCGAGGCCCATTTGACGGACAGTTGAACTTAAATTTGCGTTTCTTACAATAAATTTATATAGTTGCCTCCGGGGTGAGAATTTCCCCACCATCCATATTCCCTCAGGAGGAAATGAACGTATGTGTCGTCAGAATCGTAACCACGGTAGTTGGAAGCTGGACCGGTCGTATTGGACTGAATGCTGCACCCCCTGCGGCCTCGAACTCGAGTATGTGTATAGCTACAGCTACAGCGACAGCTCCAATGAAGGTTGCTGCGAGTGGACCTGCAACAACTACTAAATAGACGAAATTGGCTCCGGCTTAATCCCAATCCTCAAGGGACCAGCAGCCAGCTGGCCCCTTTTTTATACCCATTTACACCTCTAATCGAGAGCGAAATTAGCCCCCCCGCTCGATCCAGCTCAGCCCGTGCTTAAGCAGCCACTTAACGGACGATGGGGAGGGGTAATTGAACTTAAAATTTGCCTGATTTACAGATAATTTATATGGTATCCGGTAGAGGTTCACCGAACCTTTTTCCGACCGATTCAGTAAGTACAGGAGAAAATTATGTTACTTGATGGTGGATTCCCCGGATTCGATTGCGGATACGAACAGGCCGCCGAGCTGATCGCACGCCTGTACGCATTTTCGGCCCTCACCAGATTTGCTAGCGGAGGCTTCCCTCCCTACTAG
>JBOHUW010000533.1:0-1182 GCA_050734895.1 Candidatus Dormibacteraceae bacterium
TCCGCGGTTCCCTGCTCCCAGAAGTAGTTATTGCTTCTGATGGCCGATCCTACCGGCAGCCTGAATACTGGCGTTAACAGAATAGGCTATCTACTTCTCCCGGATTAATTGAGATCATCGCGGAGGTGAGTGGTTCCGGTCCATGGCTAGACTGGGGCGGCATTTTTAGGGTCGGAGCAGCTCTGGCCAGGAGAGAATGGTCTTGGGTGCGCGCGTGCGCCTTCCCCATCCAAGCCAGTGATTGTATCAGCTCCGGGGAACCCCTCAAAGGCACGCTTCAGGCCGACAACCACCCAGAGGGTCCCCTCCGCTTGATGTCTCCGACGAAAGGGGTGGGGAAGGACACCCATGGGATGGCCCTACTCAATAACGGGAGGCCATTTCACCGGTCTATGCACTTACTTCTCGCTGGGCCACAATCCCGGTGGGTTCTGGAATTGGGGGCGTCAGCGGCGAGAGAGCCCACTAGAAATTCGACAACCTGCATTTGACGCGGATGGGGAACCAAGTTCGCTTGCGAGTGCAGTATATGCAGCAAGTAGCTAATCGAGCCTAGCGAGAGTGGTGATGATCCGCTTCCAGGTGAGAGGAGCGACTGGCTGACTGCTCAAGGCCCGGGAAAGCGTCGAGGGGGCTACCCCAGCGATATTGGCAAAATCACCGAGTGAATAACCGCGCATGAAGATAACCGTCCGGAGGGTATCAGGCGTGGTGGTCATGATTCCTTGACGCCCGGTTTAACTCCTGCCAGAATTTCTGAAACCAACTGCTGACCCAAATCATCTGCTAGGCGAGGGTTGTGAGCGATTCGTAGCTGACGCAGCGCTCCTGGCAAGGGCTGGATCACCTTCTCTTCGCCTATATCCCAGAGGGCCAAAAGCTGATTAAACTGGCTCTGCACGGTAATTTCTCCCGCCATAAGATGTAGGATACCGATCGGTAAGGCGTCTGCGGAAATAACAATTGGTGGGTTTAGATGAAACTGTATGTTCGGGGAAAGCTTTTCTCTGAGGACGATGAAGTTGACTCAATCCATTTTGAGTAAGTCCGTAGTAGTGGAGTTTGGGAGAAATGGAAGGAAGTTAAGCAGCGAGAGCCAATACGTAAAGAAAGTCGGAGGCATTTTCTGGGGTGAGGGGTTGTGGGTGGGAGTTGGCAAAAACTCTAGAGGACCAGAGATCA
>JBOHUW010000534.1:0-1180 GCA_050734895.1 Candidatus Dormibacteraceae bacterium
CCTGTGGTCATACCTTTAACACCGGTTCAACCCAGAAGCAGCTGAAAACCGAGGTTTGCTCAACCTGTCATCCCTTCTACACCGGTCAACAGCGGATTGTGGACACCGGCGGTCAGGTGGAGCGCTTCCGGAAGCGAGCCGCCCAGTCTCGCCAGTAACTTCCGACGGTGGCTGATATAAGCCGTTTCTTCTACGGGGGCCAGGCCGTCATCGAGGGCGTGATGATGCGTGGCCGCCGTAGCTACGCGGTAGCCGTTAGATTGCCCGGTGGGGAGATCAAATTGCTCCATGAGCCGCTGAGATCGGCTATCTATACTCACCGTATTTGGAAGCTGCCATTTTTGCGAGGTTTGGTGGTGTTGATCGAACAGCTCCATCTGGGTACCAAGAGCCTGCTCTGGTCGGCCACCGCCAGCACTACCTCCACCTTGAGTGAGGGGGAGGAGGAGGTCTCGTCTGGCCGTTTAGAGGTGGCGATTGGCGTTGGGGTGGGGGTGCTCTTCAGCGTCGGTTTATTCATCGGACTTCCCTTGTTAGGTGCTTCGCTGGCAGTTAGGAACTCCGGCGGGATCGCCTTTGTATTGGTTGAAGGGTTGATCCGGGTGGTCCTAGTGTTGGCTTACCTGGCGCTGATCGGGCTGCTCTCGGATGTTTACCGAGTATTCCAATATCACGGTGCGGAGCATAAGACGATCAATGCCTTTGAGGCTGAGTGGGAGCTGACTCCGGCCTCGGCGGCTCGGGCGAGTACCCTGCATCCTCGTTGTGGGACCGGCTTTCTAATTGTTGTCTTGGTCGTCAGCCTACTTCTCTTTGCGGTAGTAGCCGGGCTGCACCCCAACTGGCCGGAGTTAGTCATCTCCCGGTTGGCCGGAATTCCGGTGATCGCGGCGGTTAGTTATGAGTGGATACGTCTGCTCGCCAGCGCTCCCCGCAATTGGGCGGTGCGAGCGTTACTCTGGCCGATCCTGCAGACTCAACGCTTGACTACTAGGCAGCCGGACGAGCGGATGTTAGAGGTGGCGATCACCTCCTTCAAGGCAGTGCTGGAGAGAGATCGCGAACTGGTCGACGCACCCGCACCGTTGGTCTGAAGCTTTGAAGAATAGATGATTGACCGGCTGCGTTCGATTGAGCAGCGGCATCGGCAGATTCAGGAGCAGATGGCGCTGCCGGAGGT
>JBOHUW010000535.1:0-1167 GCA_050734895.1 Candidatus Dormibacteraceae bacterium
GGATCCACTAGCACGTCGCCGGGTGCTGGATACCAGCTCGCTGGCCACCCTCTGGCCGTGGTTTGATGCTGACCTGCAGCAACCCTCGGGGTGGGTGATCGGAGTTAGCCGTACAACTCAACAGCCAGTGGTCATAGATCCTTTTGATGAGCAGCGGTATGCCAACGCCAACATTGGAGTGTTCGGCCATTCTGGGGCAGGGAAGACCTACCTCCTCTCCAGTTTGGCTATGGGAGCCCAGGCGAGTGGGGCTCAGGTATTTTTGCTCGATCCAGAGCATGAGTACGGCCGGCTGGCCCACCGTTTGGGGGGCCTTGATGTCCAGCTTCGACTGGGTTCGGAACATTCACTGAATGTTTTGGAGCTGGGTGGATTGGGGCGGGATGAATCCAACCTCGGTCCGATAGTGGCCGATACGGTTGACCTCTGTGATGTTCTCTGCGGAGGTTTAGGAGAGGCAGAGCGGGCGGATTTGGAAGAAGTGGTGCGAATTGCGCTGGCCGAGGTATCTGAACCGCTTCTTTCCGATGTGGCGGTTCGACTCCAATCGGATTCACGAGCTGGGCGGGTTTTGCGACGTTGGAGCGGGGGCAGTTTGGGAGCCATGTTCAGTCGGCCGACCAACATCGATTTGAATTCACCGCTGATCGTTTTCGGCATGCGCGAGCTGCGTCCGGAGTTGATTGCCCCAGTTCATTTTCTCCTCGCCGAGGCGCTGTGGGCGCAGATTCGTCGGCGTGACCGCCGCCGTTTGCTGATCATCGATGAATTGGGGCTGCTCTTTGAGGAACCGCTGATGCGTCGCCTGATAGTGGCACTTGCCCGGCGAATTCGAAAGTATGGTGGGTCGCTGGTCTTCGCTACTCAAAATCCGGGCGATCTTCTCAGTTCGGAGGCTGGGGCAGTGGTGGCGACGAATCCAGCTATTCACTTCTTTGGGGCCCACCGTTCGGGCGAGGCGGTGCGTCTGCAAGATCACTTTCAGCTGAGCGATCGTCAAAGAGCGATTCTGGAGGGTGCTCGTCGGGGAGAATTTTTGCTGGCGGCAGGGGCAGATCGAATTCCACTTCAGGTCAGAATCCCCCCTTGGCAAGCGAATATCCTGAAGTAATGAAAGAACAGGATGGGTTTTTCTCCTCGGTCGACGGGACACGTATTTTCTGGCGG
>JBOHUW010000536.1:0-1167 GCA_050734895.1 Candidatus Dormibacteraceae bacterium
CCCTTCTACGGTGGGCAGAGTTTTTCAGGGCCTGGGAACAATTTGGTCCCTGGTGATCCTTCTTCTGTCGATGGTCCTCACCGTTCCCTTGTGGGTCAACGTCTGGCGGGGGGGCACGGCTGGCGGTTTTCGACTAGGTCAAATCTTCAAGCTTGCCTTCAGCAATTTGGGCGATAACTTGGTTGCGTGGTTACTCACGATCGTCGCCGCTTTCATCGGTGCAGTAGGTTTTATTTTCTGCTTTGTACCCGGGATTTTCACCTACCCGCTCGCTGAAGCGTTTATGGCTGGGATTCTCTTCTGGTTTGCTCGCCAAAGTGGAGTCGGTCCATTAGTTCCAGAGTCCGGCCCAGCTGGCGGCCCAAGTGGTGGTTACCCGGAGCCTCAGCCATATTCACCACCAGTGCAGGCCCCATCGTCGGCTCCTCAGCCACCACCGGCCGTACCGCCCCATGATCCACCTCCATTTGAGGAGAATCCGCCACCACCGTCACCGCCACCCGGACAAATCTAAAAACTCTTCAGATATATTTCTCCCTCCCCCTTGCCTCAGGCAAGGGGGAGGGCCTCAGAAGAAATTGGGGCGAGCCGAGAGCGGAATGTAAGCCGGATTCTGTTCCCCACTTGGGGCAGTGATCATTTATCTGGGACGCCGGTTACCCGACGCCTCCTGCGACCGTTACCCGAAAGCATCGGACGAGCCATCCTTATTCGCATTTAAGCGAAACGCTCCCCTATTTGGTCTTGCTCCGGGCGGGGTTTGCCTGGCCGACCAGTCACCTGGCCGCCGGTGGGCTCTTACCCCACCATTTCACCCTTACCAACACCAGCTGGCGGTATAATTTCTGTGGCACTTTCCTTCGAGTCACCCCGACTGGGCGTTACCCAGCGCCCTGCTCTATGGAGTCCGGACTTTCCTCTGCCCAGGCACTGCCCGAACAGCGACCACCCATCCGCCTCGACCCGGACTTATCTTACTCTCTTTCCCCCCGCCCTATCCATGGCCTGATTAGCAAGCGCGTCGGCCGCCCGATTTCTCTCCCGAGGAATATGGGTCAGCCGCACCTCGGTAAATTCCTCGAGCAGTTTTTTGGCCTCTGCCGCCAATCCCTGAAGTTCACTGTTTTTGATCTTGTAGAGCCCCTTCAGCTGTTTCACCACCAGCTC
>JBOHUW010000537.1:0-1156 GCA_050734895.1 Candidatus Dormibacteraceae bacterium
TCGTCCTGACCCTGGAGCACTGGCCCTGCACTCTAGTCCTGGTCACGGCTCTACGCTGCGGTTGTTGTAGCTTCCGTTTTTTGGCGATGGTGGCGGCCTGCTTGGGAAGGACAGCCTTAGTGGGCCTAGCGATGGCCGCCTGCTTTGCAGGGGGCGCCGCCTTGGCGACCGGGTCGGCATTCCGCTTGGCGGCCTCGTCGGAGGCATGCTTGGCGGCCTGGTTGGCGTCATCGGCGGCGTTCTCCTTAGCTATGCCGCTCCTGTCGATTTTGATGTCGGTTCTAGAAATGTCCCCGGCAGGAGGGGCCACTAGGCGAGCATCGGCAACATTTTCGGCCTCTGGGCTTAAGTCCTGGTTGATCTGATTACCGAGCTGCAAATCCTGAGCCAGCGCAGTATTGACCGGCCGATCTGCCAGATCATTCGCCAGGCACAGCGTCGAGCTGGGGGCAGAGACCGGATCAAGTGTCGTCGCATCCGGCTGGTCGACCACATTGTTTGCGATCGGTTGATCGCCGGTTATCACCTCATCCACTGCAGCGCTGTAACCGGCCTTGACCGCAGCGTTTACAGCCGCCGGATCGGCATTGGCGTTCTGAAGAGCAAAGGTGGTCACTGCCGCCTGTTGGGCCGAAGTAAAAGCCTGGTTCGCCGAAGGATCCAGAGCATCGGCTACCGTCGCCAATTCATCGTTCTCCGATAGATCGGTCTGGTCGTCAGCATCGAGAGCCGCCTCCATCCCTGATTCCAGATCAGGCAGTGCGGCCAACTTGGCCACCTGCTGAATGCCGAACTCGCCCTGACTAGCAAATTCGCTCATATCAGCTGGAGCAGTGGGAAGAAGCTGAGCGTCCAAACTCGGAGCCCCAGACACTGCCGCCTGAGTGGAGGCACATGTATTCAAGGCTGGGACTGTGCCTTCAGCCGAAGCTGCCTCCGGCAAAGCAATCGCCGCGATCAAACCAACCGCCAAGACAGGCAAGATCTTATATTTAATTACCACTCTCCCTCTCCTCTACTCGATTCCCTTGAATCGACCCTCTTTTACCTAATCCCTCGGAGGTTATTATCCCTCAACCGAGAGCTCTTTGTCAAGGCAACGCAAAAAATCCCCTTGCCTGCCGCGGACTCCGAGTAGAGTAGTACGTGCGTATGA
>JBOHUW010000538.1:0-1153 GCA_050734895.1 Candidatus Dormibacteraceae bacterium
TGCTGAAGGTTGGTAAAACGGATAATCTCCGGTTCGAGGCGCTCCAACTGCTGGCTGAAGGGTTGAAGAACCTGGACGACTCTCCGGGCGGTGATAGCATGCTCCCCCCAGTTCTTGCCGTTGCTGCGGAGCTGTTCGGCCAGCAGCTGGTCCTCAACCTCGTCTCTGCCACGGGCAATACTCCCGGCCATCGGTTGGGCGGTCACCTGACGATCATGGCGCCGAAGCAGTAGCTCGGGAGAGGCTCCCACTAAGGCGCTTCCGTCATCCCCACTGATCAGATATGTGAAGCAGGCGGGATAGGCGCTACGTAAGCTGCGGGCAATGCGAGAGGCATCGAGAACACCGTTAGCTTTGAGACGGAGTTGACGAGCCAGCATCACCTTCTCTGCCCGCCCGGCACGTAGCTGGTCGATAGCCAACTGCACGCTCGTCTGCCAGAGCACGGGAAGAGGATCGGGATGATGCTGAAGATGAGATACGGCCGGAGCCTTAGCCCCAGGCTCCAGCTCGAGCAAGTTGGCATCGCCCCAGAGGAAGCTGCGTCCTCGACTCCGGCTGATGGCTAGTTGGGGAACTCGCCAACGGAGGGCTGGAAAGCCCTGCCAGGGGGCGACCAATTCATGATCATCGGTGAAGGAGAAGCCACCTACCGCCACCGGCCCGGTGCCGGGCAGCCGACCGGGTGGGCCAAGCTGGGTGGCGAGCCTGGTCCAGAGTCGCTGCGCGGCCAGGAGGGGGTGGTCGTCCGCCGCCTCCTCATCGACCAACTCGCCTGCCGCATTCTCGGCTCGCACCCCGCCTGAGACAGAGATGATATCGACCTGCCGGCCCACCGCCAACACCGAGGTGGCATCAGGCATCGGCCGCTCGATCAGAGAGACCTCCAGGCCGGCATCTCGCGCTCTCCCCCCCACTTCGATTAAATCGGGAGTGTATTGGAGTTCTATCGGCCGCGGCATGCCCCTAGGTTTCAAGGCGTTCTCGGGCGGCCATCAGCAGGCTCCGTCGGAAGTGGTGTCGGACCAGGGTGCTGCTCGCCTCAAGCAGCTGATCGAAGAGTTGGAGCAGCTGTTGCTCCCGATCGACGGGGTTCTGCCCCTCACTTCGGAGGCGACACCGAACGTGCCGATCGAAGAGCACTACTGCACGA
>JBOHUW010000539.1:0-1153 GCA_050734895.1 Candidatus Dormibacteraceae bacterium
GTCAGGCGCAGAGTCAGACCGGAACGGAGCTTATTTTCATTATCACTGTCAGGCGCCGATTGGCTTGCTCATTGTCTCCCATGACCGGGATTTCCTCGACGAGGCGATTGAGGAAATCCTTGAAATCGAGGAGCGAACTAGCTGGCTTCGGCATTACGGTGGGAACTTCAGCTTCTATGCCGCCCGCAAAGCGGAGGAGTTCCAGGCCCAGCTCCACGCCTTCGAAGCGCAGGAAAATCAGCGAGTGCGACTAGAGCGTTCCATGGCCCAACTGGCTGGCCGTGCTCAGCAGTTCCAGTCGCAATCTCAGAATGATTTCTATCGGGCACGAGGTGCCAAGGTGGCTCGGTTGGCCAAGGCTCAGGAGACCAGGATAAAGCGTGATCTGGAAGAGCTGGAGGAGCCGAAGCCGTCGATGCCGGCACGTTTTACGGTGGTCGCTCCAGCTCGTGGCCAGGGCACCCTGCTTCGTGTTCGCGGCATTACCTTCCGCCGTGCGCAGCCTTTCTTTGCTGGCCTTGATCTTGCGGTACGGGTGGGTCAGCGAGTGGCTATAGTTGGTCCTAACGGCAGCGGTAAAACCACCTTGCTTCGAGTCATTGCCGGTGAATTGGAACCGGACATTGGCGTCGTCGAGCGGAAGCTAGGCTTGCATCTGGGCTACCTTCGGCAGCTCCAACCTCCTCTCCAAGGGAAGGAATCGCTTCTTGACCATGTGCTCCGCCTCCATTCAGCTTCTTCTGAAGAACTCCGGCCTCTGCTCGGCAAAGTGGTGTTTGCCGATCCGGTGCAGCTCCGGGCTTGCGATGTCAGTGACGGGGAGCGCCGTCGTGCCGAATGTGCAGCTCTCTTTGCCTCCGGGCCAGACCTGGTGTTGCTTGACGAACCTACTAATCATCTCGACCTCTCGACCATCGGAATGCTTGAAGATGCGCTTGACGACTATGAGGGAGCGGTGCTCGCAGTCTCCCACGATCGGCGGTTTCTGCGTCGTCTTCGCCCAGAAGTCGGGTTGTGCTTCACGGGGGATGGTGAAGTCCAGGTACGAGAGCTGTCTTCGGAGCGTGATCTGGAAGCCGTGCTGGAGAAATAGCCCTCTTATATGATCCGAGTGGCTTAGAATTGCAAGCAATGTCAGGGCACTCCAAGTGGG
>JBOHUW010000540.1:0-1148 GCA_050734895.1 Candidatus Dormibacteraceae bacterium
GGCGGCGATCGCGATTCCGATAGCGATCAACATCTGGTTGAAGCTGTCGCTGATCGACTGGTTGTCGGCGCCACTGTTCAGGCTTACCCCGCTGGGAAGTGAAAGCTGTTTGAGCTGATTGGTCGCCTGGCTGGTTGTCCCCTGGGTGTCCTTGGCCAGGATGTCGGCGCTGACCTTGACCTGCTGGACGTTGTCCACTCGGCTAATGGTTGCCGGGGCCAGGCTGCTGGTGGTGTCGGCCACGTCTTTGAGAGTTAGATTGGGTGCTATGGGGAGGTTGGGTAGCTGGTCGGTGGCCAGTGCGGTGGGGTCGACCTGGAGCCTGACCGGGGGACCGCTCTCGTCAAGATTCCCCATCTCTTTAGTTGCCAACGCGTTAGAGACAGAGAGAGCTATCGCCTGGGGAGAGAGCCCATGCTCGGCCGCCCGTGTGGAATTGACGGAGACCAACAGCTCGGGCTTCTCGGCCGCTAAGTCAGATCTGACGTTGGTCAGATTTGAATTCCGCGCGAGTTTGGTGACGACCAAATCTGAGGCCTTACTCAGCGCCGCCTGATCGCTGCCACTGAGGGTGGCGACAAAGCCGCTGGAGGGTGGGCCGGCCTGAGCCACGCTGAGTTGGGAATTGTCTGTCCCATAAAGCTGATCAAGCTTATCTTTCAGCCGCTTGGTTACCTGGTCAGAGTTACTCTTGCTGTTCAGGATCACCACCAGAGAGGCTTGATTGGCGGTGGCGGCGGCGGAGAAACCGCCGGAGTTAGAGTTGTTAATCGTGACCTGAACAATTTTTACCGCAGAGTCGGCTTGAGCCGCCGTCTCAAACGCCTTGAGCCGAGAGCTAGTCTCATCAGAGGTGGTGCCTGGAGGGAGGGTCACCTGACCGCTGAGCACTTCGGCTCCACCAAAGTCGAATAGGTTTTTGGGTACGAAGGCGAGGGTGGCCAGCGACGAGATAAGCAAGAGGAGGGCGACGAGCAGGAGCGTCGCTTTCCTCCAGCCCCGATCCAGGATGGAGCCGAGAGCCCGGCGATAAATCCGTACTGTCCATCCGGGAGCACTCTCCTCCGACTTGTCGGAACTCTGCCGTCGCCAGCTGAATAAGGCGATGAGGGTGGGGATGAGAGTCAAAATCACCAGCAGTGAGGCTG
>JBOHUW010000541.1:0-1141 GCA_050734895.1 Candidatus Dormibacteraceae bacterium
CTGGGCGGAATATTGGTCGAGAGCGAGAAATTGTTGCCTCGATCAAAGGCGAGTGAATTAGGATGATTCGGAATGAACGTAAAGTGTCCGGAGAAGTCGCCCGGAGTGTCTTGTCTATTGTTTCCATCTCTATCGAAACTCACCAACCCTTGAGGACTGCCCAAGAAGACCCTTCCGGTCGAAGACCACCTAACCTGAGTCACGCTGATATTGATATCAGTCACGCGAACTCTCTGCCAATCGTCATTTTCGGAGGTGGCGGTAACGGTGAAGAGCCCACCTGTGTTGACATAGGCATAGACATCATTCCGATCAAGTGACCAGCTGCCGAAGTGGTCTACTTGCCCGTAGCTGACGTCCTTCAAAGAAGCCAGGTCCACGATGTGGAGGTCATGGCCGCCACCGAGATAAGCGAGACGGTCTCCCCCGAAATCGAAGTCTGCCTGTTGTGCTACTTCCCCACCCGGGAATTTGATCACCACACCGCCATCATCGAATCTCTCGACATCGGTCACGGTGACGACGATTAGCTGATCCGAGTCAAAGCAAATCCTGATAATCGTGCCATTAAAATCCCGATGACGATTGCCGTAATGGACGGTGTGTCCCTGAACGTAAGCGTATTCGCTTGGAGTGGGACCTGGAGCGAAGTACGTTACTCCACTTGGAACCACTGTCTGCACCTGTTGGGGATTAGCTGTCGGAACGCTCTGCAGCGATCCCCCCGGACCGGTCTGGTAAAGGACACTACCATCGGTTGAGGCGGTAGGGCCCTGAGCCGCATTCGAATCCGTCGGTGCGACTGTAGAGCCGGTTAGTTGCGTGGTAATTGTGCCTCCGGAGGAGCTATTGTTGCTGGCCAAATGCACTGCCAGGAAGCCGCCAGCCAATCCCAGAATGAGAATGACTGCAACGCCTACCCAAAGTAGCCGAGGCGCTCCCCAGAGATGCCCTCGTAAAAACCCGCGAGAATCCGTCATTATTAACTCCTTGATTACTCTTTAAATTCGATATAACTTTAATTTCATGTAGATAGATCTGAACCGTAACACATCGATCAATCCTTAAATCGAACCCGGCACCAGGTTCAGAGAGGATTACACAACCCTATCGAGTGACTTCGGTCGGAACAGATCGATGT
>JBOHUW010000542.1:0-1137 GCA_050734895.1 Candidatus Dormibacteraceae bacterium
GGGTTTCCACCTCCCAGAATCCTCGCTCCTGCAGGCCTGCCCGCAACGCTTGCACCATCTTGGTGCGCTGAATGACCATCTGGCGAGCCTCGGGGTTGACGATTAGATCGACGTATCGCTGTCGTACTCGGGTCTCAGGGTCGGTGAGCCCCTTGTGCTTCTCGGGTAGCGGCCGCAGGCATTTAGAAGTCAAGGTCCAGCTGTTGGCCAGGATGGAGAGTTCGCCTCGTTTAGCAGTGATGATCTCGCCCTCGACGCCTACGTGATCGCCCAGATCGACATTGGCCTTCCATGAGTCTAGGGACGCGGAACCAATCTTATCCAACGAGAGCATGATTTGGATATCTCCGGAGGCATCCCGGATGGTGGCGAAGCACAGCTTGCCACCGGTGCGATAAAGCATCACCCGGCCGGTAACGCGAACGGACTCCCCGGTGCTCTGATCAGCCTCTAGATGCTGGTATTTGCCGCGGATGGCGGCGATCGATGTTGTATGCGAGTAGTCCACCAAAAAGGGATCGACGCCGGCCGATCGCAGCCGGTCCAGCTTCTCGAGCCGGATCCGCATCTGCTCGGGCAGATTTTCGCGGAGGTCATCCGGCACATCACTCACAGCGTACAGTCTAACTTTGGATCATTGAGTGGCGCAGGCTTGGGCCGAGGTAGCGATTGGCCGGTTAAGTGAAGTGCCAAGTTGGATATCTCCGGACACTTCTTGGCTGGTGAGGGCATAAGCCTGGTGAGAGTTGGTGCTGGAAGCAGCAAAGATTACTCCCAAAACATCTCCCTGTAGGTTAAGTAGAGGGCCCCCAGAGTTGCCAGGGACTACGGTGGAGTTAATGGCCCAGATATTCCGACTAACCGAACCATTTCTATAAATATCCTGACCCTGGGCGAACAGCTGGCTATCGATTACCGCCGGTTCGATCTGCTCCCGGCCGCCCCCTGGATACCCGATGACCGCCGCTTGGGTCCCGCGTTGGCCGTCTCCCTCGGGCAGAGGGGTCAAGTTATGTTCTTGCAAATAAAGAATTGCCACATCCCGCTGAGGGTCGAAGAGAACTACGCTGGCGGGATAGTTGGCCCCGTTGGAACCATCGATGATTTGAGTGTCTCGGGTTCCAGCCACCACATGAG
>JBOHUW010000543.1:0-1134 GCA_050734895.1 Candidatus Dormibacteraceae bacterium
GGCCTGAGTAGCTCCACCCGAGACCTAATGCGACGGGGCAATTTCGGATCAACTTGGCCGACTCTGCTGGCACCGATCCGAATCACCCGTCGCAAGCGAATCGAGTTAGCGCTAGAGGCAGCATCCCGCCTTCGTCCCAATTATCCAGGGCTAAGGCTAGTCATTAGCGGACCTCTTGGTCCACACAATCTCGATAATCAAGCTTATAGGACCAAACTTAGGGCTCTCCGCAGCGATCTCAATCTGGAGCAATCAGTTTGTTTTCTTCATGAGCTGAGTGGGCCGAACGGCATCCACCCGGTAGACGATCAGATAATCTCTGAGCTATACCGATTGGCCGACTGCATACTGCTGCCCAGTGAATCCGAAGGGTTTGGACTGCCGGTGTTAGAAGCTGCCCTAACTCGCACTCCAATGGTCGCTGCTGACCTGCAAATCCTACGCGAGCTGGCCAAGGAAGAGATTTTCTATTTCCCAACTGAAGGGGGAGCCTCAGCAGTTGTCGAGGCAGTCGAGAATGCACTCAGTAGCAATCCCTCGAATTTACGTCGACACATCATCAACCAATATGCCTGGCCTGCCGTGCTCCAAAAGATGATCGCCGCGATTCAGCAAAAGTTCACAAACCATGCCTCAACCAAGCAGGGGTAACACCCGTTCGCGTAGTATTCGGAAAGAGAAGTGTTCGCTGGCAATCTGATAATTACGCTCCACCAACTCGGCCCAGCTGGACGGATCCTCTAACCACTCCTCAGCCTGATCTACCGTCTCAGTTCGGATTCGCCCGTTCTCAATCTCCAAAAAGTTGAATCCACAAGGAGCGATATCACTCACATAGATCGGATATCGGTTGACCAGTACCGGCCGGAGGTAATAAACCGCCTCCAGCAGAGCATTACCGAAACCCTCCACTAAGCTGGGATAACACACCAAATCAGCGGCTGCGTAAGCGTCAGCCAGGGTAGGAAATCCAACTGGAACTGGCTCTGTACTGACCGGAACCGGAAAGAACCGTAAATCTAAATCCATTTGGACGGCCAAATCCCTGAGATGGCTACCATAGATGGTTCCGTCGTCACACTCCTGATGAGTACTCACCACACTCAACTTCCGGTCATGATCCTGCGCCAGTCG
>JBOHUW010000544.1:0-1133 GCA_050734895.1 Candidatus Dormibacteraceae bacterium
TTTCTGCGTTTTTAGACGCTTGCCAGCTTTCCGGCTTGCGAATCTGTCTCCCCCTTGTACGGCGTCCGCTTCAACGCCCCATGGAGCTCCCCTACCATCTCCAGCAAGGGCCAGAAAAAAGGGGAACTGGTAGCGCCGGGTGGGATCGAACCACCGACCACGCGATTATGAGTCACGTGCTCTACCACTGAGCTACGGCGCCAAGATTAGAAACTCGAACTTGGATAATAACAAGCTCTCCCCCCTCGCGAGCGGTGGAGTAGAGCCAAATGTGCCATTTCTCTCTTCCAAGCGTTAAGAGATGAAAGGAGGCGGTGAAAATGCGAGAGGAAGATCACCTGACGGAGTTAACGGTTAGGGTGCCCGGACCCTTCGCTGGAATAGAAGATTTGGGTTTCAGCGCCCGCTATCCTGACCAGCCCCTACTTGCTCCGCTGCATGATGTGGCGATCTGGATCGAAGGCCCCACTTCGCCGATGCGGCGGCTTACCTTTCGCTTGCAGATGCTCGCCGCCAACCGGAGCGAGAGCTATCGCTGGACCGATCCGATTACCCTCTCCGATCAGGTGGTGGTTATGGCTTTTCACGACCGTCGCGGCCCGGCAGCGATGATTGAACCACCCCAAGCATCACTCAATCACATGCTCAATCTGGTCCGGCCGGTGGTTTTCCCCTTTCTCCAGGATTGTGCTCAGGTGGCTGATCTCCGACTGAGCGATCAGATCATCCTACAAATCTGCCAGCAGGAACTCGAGCTTGCCACCCTCAACTTCCAGATCGAGGAGGTTGTCACTCACAACGGCTACGACAGTTTGGCGGCGTGAACAAGCAATGCTAAACGTTGAAATTTATGCTCAACTCCGATGCCGCCATCAATTGCAGCTGGGCAACCAACACCCAGACGACCAGCAAAAGCGTAGTGATCTGTAGAAGAACCCGTACCGTCTGCCAACGGACAAATTGATCGAAAATGACCGTAAGCCGGGATTGATCTCCAGCTGCACTGCGCTGACTGAAATTGGTGGGAGCCGCCCTGGTAGTAGTAAAAGAGTGGGCGAACGTACCCACAATTACCAGCCACAGCAGCACCGCAACTCCATCCCCCGGGCGATTGAGCAAGCCTACCACCGCGG
>JBOHUW010000545.1:0-1131 GCA_050734895.1 Candidatus Dormibacteraceae bacterium
CTGCCGCGCTGGCGTGAGTATGTGGAGGGTGGTTTTCAGCATCTGCTAGTTCCGGTTGGGACGCCCTTCAATTTCGATGAGGCCAAGCGGTTGCTGGATGCGGTAAAAGCTTAGTGGTACCTACTCCACATGAACTCTACAGGCTTTGGCTGTTGGAACTCTGGCAGGGCAAGCTTGACATTGCCGAGGAGTTAATTGCTGAGGAATTCGTTGGGCATTGGCCAGATCGCGATATAAGAGGGCGCAGAGAGCTTGTCAAACTTATCAGTCAAACCCGAGAGGCCGTCGAGGACCTGACTTTTCAACTAGAGGTGGGACCGATCGCCGAAGGTGATTTGATCGCCGCTCGCTGGACCGGATGCGGTCGATCCGCCGAGGGTCATAATATGCGATTCTTTGGCAACGATTTGCTTCGGATATACGAAGGACGCTTTGCCGAATACTGGGTTGCTTCTTCGGTCGGGTCCTAATCTCCTTTCCCGCGAAGAGCTGCAATCCTATGCCAAGTTGAAGGCGAGCATCTCCCGCCCTTGATCGAATTTGAGCTTGGGGTTGTGGGCTTGAGCCTCGACCGCGGATGAAACGTTATCCCACGAATAAGCGACATTCTTGCCGTCGGTGGGGTGATTGGGGTCATTCGGATCCAAGATATTGAATCCTGGGTCGTTGGCGTAGACGAGTTGATTAACCTCGTCATAGCCGATTAGAACCAAGGTGTGGTAGGAATCGCCCTTGCCGTAGTGAGTGTTCAACTTCTCGCCTCCCTCTGCTCCGTGGAGCATGATGGGAATGATCACCGGTTTTTTGGCTGCCAAGCTCTGCTTGACTGCATTGGGCTCGAACCTAACTATTTGCCCCCTCAGCTTTGGGTAGAAGTGGGAGGCAACCTCACTGATTGCGGTTAGGGGGAGATCTTTATCATTGTCTCCCGGTTGGGTAACCACGTACTGAGGATACTTGAGCTTCTCGTAATCGCCAATCTGGTTCAGCCTGGTCTTGGCCTCCTCATGCGGGATCCGGTCTCTTCGGTCACCCGAGAAATACTGGCCGACCATAATGATCGCTGCCGCTTCACAGTAGTTGTCATAGGGAGCAACGAAGCTTCCGTCCGGGGCCTGCGAAGTGTAGGGT
>JBOHUW010000546.1:0-1129 GCA_050734895.1 Candidatus Dormibacteraceae bacterium
GTATTGATTTGATGCTCATACCTTGCCACTTGAGGGCTTTTTCATGCGAATCCCTAACCACGCATCGCCATCCTGCTCCCCTCAGCCTCTACTAAAAGTCGCAAACTCCACCCCCTTAACATAGTATAAAATTGCAATGCTCAGTGGAATCGGCTGATATTTGGCCGATCGAATCACTGCGAGTGGGCCTAAATGAATGGCCCAAGCCCCGCCGAATTATTAAACTATGACCAAAGAACCTAGCCTGCAAACCCGCCGAGACCTCCGCAACGTGGCGATCATCGCTCACGTTGACCACGGTAAGACGACATTGGTCGACGCCCTCCTGAAGCAGAGCAACACCTTTCGGGAAAACCAGGATATGGGAACGTTGATCCTTGACTCCAACGCCCTGGAGCAGGAGAAGGGAATCACCATTTTGTCTAAGAACACCGCGGTATGCCATGACGGGGTGACGATCAACATTATCGACACCCCCGGTCACGCCGACTTTGGTGGTGAGGTTGAGCGGGTGATGAACATGGCCGACGGCTGCCTGCTGCTGGTCGATGCCGCCGAGGGGCCGATGCCCCAGACCAGGTTCGTGCTGGATAAGGCCTTCGAGACCGGTCTGCGTCCGATTTTGGTCATCAACAAGTTGGATCGCCCGCATGCCGACCCGGCTCGAACCCTGGAGGCGGTACACGATCTCTTCCTGGAGTTGGCTCGAAGCGATGATCAGCTGGAGGTGCCGGTGATCTACGCCATCGCCAAGGCGGGGCAGGCCGGGTTCAGCCCAGATAAGCTGGAGGCAACGATGGAGCCGCTCTTCGCTACCATCATCAAGCACGTACCAGCCCCGGCGGCATCGGTAGGGGGATTCCAGCTCCTGGTCGCCAATCGAGGCTACGATGACTTCACCGGATCGTTGGCTATCGGCCGCGTCTCTCGTGGCTCAGTTTGCCCGGGGGATTCTGTGGTCATACTCGGCGAGGCGGGTGAGCCGCGGCGGGTTCGGGTGGGTGAGGTGCTTCTCTATCGGGGGTTGGTGAGAGAGGTGGTTCCTGAGGCCAATGTGGGTGACATAGCCGTGCTCACCAGCCTCGGTGAGGTGGCGATTGGCGATACGGTAGCGGCTCCGGAGGCTCCC
>JBOHUW010000547.1:0-1127 GCA_050734895.1 Candidatus Dormibacteraceae bacterium
TCGCCGGAGTGGTCACCCTCCTCGCCCTGGGAGTGATGTATCGGCCGCTTCTCTTCAGCTCAGTCGACGAACAGCTGGCGGCGGCGCGGGGAGTTCCGGTCACCGCTTTATCCATCGGTTTCATGGCCGTGCTGGCGTTGGCCGTGACCGAGGCCGTGCAGGTAGTTGGGGTGCTGCTGATCTTCGCCCTGATCGTGACCCCGGCGGCCATTGCCATGCGCCTAACCAGCCGGCCCCCGCTGGCGATCGCCCTCTCCGCCTTATTCGCGCTTCTCTTTACTTGGCTGGGCTTGGCGATTGCCTTCTTCTCGCCTCACCCGGTGAGCTTCTTCATTACTAGCCTCGCTTTCTTTACTTATCTTGCGGTTCGGCTGGGGCAGAGGGTGAAATCGTGGATGGGGAGGTCCCATTGAACGATGCACATGCTACAGTATGAGCATGACTATGTCCCATAGACTTCAAATTCTTCTCGATGATAAGCGCCATCAGCTGGTCAATTCCGCCGCCCAGGCGAGGGGAGTTTCGGTGGCCACGGTAATTCGCGAGGCGATCGATCGTGGCGTAGCGAGAGGAGATGGGCGTCGTCGGGCGGCTGGGCAGCGGATTTTGGCTGCCCCCGATATGCCAGTCCCCGAATTGCAAGAGTTGCGGGCCGAGCTTGATGCTTTACGTGGCCGACACGGATGATTGTTCTCGATACCACGGTACTGCTCTATGCCAAAGGAGCCGAACATTCATTGCGAGGGCCCTGTCAGAAGCTGGTTGCTGCCATTACCGAACATGAAATTGAGGCTACCACCACGGTTGAAGTAATTCAGGAGTTTGTTCATGTGCGAGCTCGTCGAAGAGGACGCGCTGAAGCGGTATCCCTCGGTTTCGACTATGCTGAATTACTCTCGCCGCTTCTAATCATTAATCATGATCATCTTCAAAGGGGACTCCTGCTCTTCGAGCGTACCCCAGGATTGGGGGCTTTTGATGCCATTCTTGCTGAGGCTGCGAAGTTTGAAAATGCGGCCGCTTTGGTCTCGGCCGATGCTGCCTTTGCCGGAGTTCCTGATCTTCATCACGTAACCCCTGATGCTTTTTTTAGCTCTTGAGAGCTGCCGGAGATCAAACCGCAGTAC
>JBOHUW010000548.1:0-1124 GCA_050734895.1 Candidatus Dormibacteraceae bacterium
TCCATGATCTGGCGGCGAACAATTTCATGGTCGAGCTGGCCAGGGCTTCGGCAGGACTCTCAGATCAGGGCCTCTACAGCTGGGTGAGTGAACCGAGCATGCGAAGGAGTGTACAGCTGGGCCAGGAAATGGAATCGGAAATGGCCGACCTCGCCCCCGATGGCTGGGGGAGGTATCTCACTGCTCGAGGAGAAGTCGACTTCCACTTTGAGTACGACCGTGGCTCTGAGAAGCCGATGGAGCTAGGGGTAAAGGCAAATCGATATCTGCGCTCGGCGAGAGGTGGCGAGCAGGTGTTATTCCTCCTGCCCAACTTAGGCCGAGAGCGAAGCGTGAGGACGGCCATCGAGGGGGCGGGCGCCGGAGCAGATAGATGGGACTACCGCGGCGTCAGATGCTGGACTACGACCAATCAGCGCTTGCTTGAGGAGGGGGTACTCGGCCCTATCTGGCAGGGGTTTGGTGCAGATGGTGACAGGCGATTAGTTATCCCCCAAATGCCCTTGATAGATGAGAAAAGTGGGCTGATAATTGCCCACTCCATTGGTAAGCCCGGCTGGTGGGAACACCGCCCGGGAGCAGGAGAAGGTATGTAGTGAAGAGATATTTGACGATATGGGCGACTTGCCTAGCCAGCATCGCCACCTTCAAGCGATGTGCAACAGGCGAATGCCGCTCGCCACCGCTCAGCAGAAGATAGCCACCGACTGGATAGCTGCCCCCATGAAAAATAGCGTTCGGCTGGGCAGGGCCTAGCGGAAAAGAGAAAAGCGGGGGGCGGTCAATTGTTTTGCACTAGGAGACCGCCCACCCCAACCTATCCACGGCTATCGAGATGTAACTCTCTTCTAGCCGTACACACCCTTAAGGAGGCGTGTAATGCCAAGGTTACAGAACTTAAAACAACTTTTGGGATCAGCGATCGAGGATCCCCATCTCAAATGGATCGAGAAGCTGTACCAGCTCTCCGAGCAGGCCTGGATTGATCATCGCTTCGCCCAGGCGGGCGAGCTCTCGCGCCTAGCCGAGATGCACGAGCGGGAATATCGGGCATCTCAGAGGAGGGCAGCATGAGCTTTAGGTATCGACTCCATTTGAACGATGAGGAGATGGATGCCATCGCG
>JBOHUW010000549.1:0-1121 GCA_050734895.1 Candidatus Dormibacteraceae bacterium
TCCTTACTCCAGCCAACCCCGAAGACCAGCCCGCCCGATGGCGGTCGATGGCGATAAAACTCCTCATAGCTCAGAAAAGTAGGCAGCTTAGCCGTACCAGCTCGCATGTGCACCAGGCCAGATTGCGCCCAGATGTTGCAGTTGGCATCGAGCCCCTGCTCGAATACCTCCTTACCTTTCTCCATCCCTGAGGCCAGCAATAAGGGGGGCACCTTCCAGGCTAGATGCCAGACATGCCCCTTCTTCCAGGCCCAGCGAAGCCGAGCGCCCTTACCCTGGCGGTCTCGAATCGGCAGCTCCTTTAATAGCTTGGTCGCTCGGTAAGGAATCGAGCGAATAATCAGAATGGCCGCGGCCACTCCGGCCAGCAGTAACAGCGGAATCGCTGCAACTGCTATATGCAGCCCTATCGCTCCTACCCCGAGGACTTTATTGATTCCCGCTCCTATCCCATCCGAGGCCGAGGAGAAAACCAACAGCTGGACTGGATGTCCGGGGATGAGTGACAGCAGCCATATAGCTGCCGCCACTACCGCGATGACCGCACCGGCCGGAGCCTTTCGTATCCCCTCCAGCATTACCCCTTCCCTCGGCCCCCAGCTGCCGCAGCTCCCTCATCCTGCTTCCGGGTGTGGTACTGAATCTGGTTGGCCACTACCTCGACATCGAGGCGGTTTTTGGTCTGACCATCTACAGTTACCTCAAAGAAGCTGCCTCGCAGCGAGCCCATGATCGAGACCTTTGAGCCCTTGCCCAAGAACTTGGCCGCGTTTTCTGCCTGCTTATCCCAGATCACCACCGGCAGGAACTCCGCTCCCTTATCGCTATCCTTCTTAAAGCTGCGGTTGACAGCTATCAGGACGCGGGCGAACGGTTTGCCTCCCTTGCTCTTCTTCAGCTCAATATCTCGAGTTAGGTTTCCGGTAATACTGACCGTGTTATTCATGTACATCTACTTCTCTCCTTGCTCAATCACCGAGCTGATCCAGCGCTCTTTGTTCTCCAATGCCCGGCGGCAAACATTCCCTACCAGCCGAGCGGGAACGGCGGTCATCCCATCTCGCACCAGCTCTCTTGATGGGTGAGCTTCCCAGCCGAGTAGGACCTTCCACCTCGATGAA
>JBOHUW010000550.1:0-1121 GCA_050734895.1 Candidatus Dormibacteraceae bacterium
CCCCTACGCTCTTCGTGTAAAGAACAAGGGACTTAGAGCGGCAAAGTCCCCTTTTAAAGAGCTGAACCTCAACTGGGGGCGGATACGTCACCAACTCGCCCTCGTCGATCTCTCCGAGGAGCTCCTCTCTCGGTACCCAGGGTCTTGGTGGCTGACCGAGCGCGAGCTGCGCCAGGAGTGGCTCGGAGATCGCGCCCAGGGCCTGGAGCATGAACGTCTACCCGATGGAATGCTCTGCTTTTCCGATGGCGAAGGGGCGCGGCGAGTTGCTATCGAGTTGGAGCTATCACCCAAGCGAGCCCAGGATTACAAGCGATTGGGTGAAGCTTACTTAACTGAGCTTATCGGAGGGCTCGGCGAGGTCTGGTGGTTTGTGCTCACCTACCAGATTAAAGAGATGGTTCGTCGCTATTGGGCCATAGCCTACGGTCCCTCGAATCCCTGGAAGATAGAGCAGTGGACACCCTCATTCTCGGGCTGGTAATGATGGAGGGTATGACGCGATGAGCAAATTTTGGGGTTACGCTCTTATATTTCTCGTGATCTTGATCTACGTCGTGTTCTCTCTTCTGGCAGCGATGGCCCAGCTGCTTACCTTGCCGGTTGGTTGGTATCTGGTCTCTGGGGCATTTCTTATCTTCGTGTTTGGTTCGGTGGGTCTAGCTGTG
The DNA here is from genome assembly GCA_050734895.1 of Candidatus Dormibacteraceae bacterium. Taxonomy (GTDB): domain Bacteria; phylum Chloroflexota; class Dormibacteria; order Dormibacterales; family Dormibacteraceae; genus JBOHUW01. The sequence continues at coordinate 669 of JBOHUW010000550.1, forward strand.
ATGGCGATTGTGCGCTGGGTTTGGTTGCGCCTGACTAGCCCTTCTGCCATCGAGAAGCAGATGATCGAGCAGAGGGCTAGAGAGAGTGAGCGATTTTTCGCAATGACTATTCCTGATACCTGGGCTGAGGAGCAAGATTTGTGGCATCGCTCCGGTGTTGGACATCCAAAGGGGTTTGTCCGCCTGGGGTGGGATCGCCTCAATAACCGGCCCCTGGACCTTGCCCCCGAGCATCTGGGGCGGCATGTGGCGATGATCGGGGTCACCGGCTCGGGCAAGACTACCGCCATCGGACGCTTGGTCGAGGGCGTGCTCACCTTGGGTTGGAGTGCAGTAATTCTCGACTGCAAGGGTGGCGGGCTGCGTGATACCGCCCGCCGGCTCGCCGAGGCGGCCGAGCTGCCCTGTAGGATTCTCGATCCTTTAGAGGCGAGCACCCTGGCCTACAACCCC
>JBOHUW010000551.1:0-1103 GCA_050734895.1 Candidatus Dormibacteraceae bacterium
CGCCGCCCTTCTCGGACCCTAGGAATTTTCGCGCAGCAATCATCGGCGGACAACCACCCCTCCTATCAAGCAGTAATTTCTTGCCCCCCACTCCTCAGGCAGGCCTGAAGACATCAAGTCCAGCGTTGTTGGCCTCTTCTGACAGCCTACTGTCATAGGTGATGAACTGGCGCGGACTGACATGCAACGCAGTCGCCAAATGTAGAGCATCTAGTGACCGTAAATGCTTACCCGGTAGACGAGATGCCTCTTCCAGTATCCTAGAAGTCGAAATTTTGGCCAGAGCATGGAGTAGTTGGGCAGCCTGGGCTTTAATCTGCTCATCAACCTCAAGGCGAATTAGCGCCCGGTGGATCTCAACTACGATCACCTCTGAGGAGACCCACGGTTCATTCGCCGAAGTTAGGTAACTCGCCAACGCTGCCGACTCTGCTTCCGGCACCAACAGCTTAATCACCGCACAGCTATCCAAATAAATCATCGGGCGGTGGAATTTCGATCGGCCAGAATCGCCTCTGTGCCCACTGGCGGACCGGCTGAAGAGGTAATCCCAGGCAAAGTAGGCAACAAACTCAACAGCTGAGATTGTCGCTCCCGCCACCCCTTATCGATTTCACCCGCCGCAGCAAGCTCGTCGAGCAGAACTTCATCTCGATCAGGAGGACTCAAAGACGCAACAACACGGCCATTGCGAGTCAGCTGCAAGCGCTCTCCCCGACTGATCCGCTTGAAGACTTGGGGCCAGTCATGAAGTAAAGTGCCTACCGAAATATATCTTGTCACCAGTTCCCCGCTCATGGTGTCCATAATATCAAAGTCGAACGAAATTACCGCAACGACGGGAGATCCTAAAGATCGATCTCTTCCCGGTAGAAAATAAGGCGTGATCTTACTTGACACTAATGTCTTTATCTACGTGGCTAATGGGACGATCGCGGCCCAAACTCTTAAACACGACGATATTGCCTTCGCTAGTGTTACAAAAATTGAAGCTCTGGGTTATGCACAAATTACCGTAGCCGAACAAATTTACCTTGAAGCACTGTTTATGGAATGTGAGCAGATTGATCTTGAAGGGCCTATCGTTGAGAGGGCAATTAAGT
>JBOHUW010000552.1:0-1101 GCA_050734895.1 Candidatus Dormibacteraceae bacterium
CTTTTTAGTAAACCTCCAGTTTTACAACCCAAGCAAATGCCCTCTATGGCTTCGTGGAGTAGCCTAGCCATAGCAAATGGGGACATGATTAGGGCAGAGAGCCCCCTTTAACAACTTCCCATGCAAATTTGGCAGGCTGGAAGCCAGTCCTTTTGCCTCTTTCCCGTGCTGTCTCTTATTTCTCAGCACTTTCATTAAACCCTTCGTCCAACAGCCCAATCAACTCATCCAACCTCTCAATCCACAGTCCCGTTTGAGGATGCTCCTTCAACTCCAGGTTTTGCTCATTCGCCAGCAACACCGTCGCCGCACCAACCCTATGCCCAGCAACCATATCATCAATCGAATCACCAATCATGATCAACCCCTTCCCCCCATCCTCCAGCCTCCACTGTTCAGCAATATGCAAAATGCCCCTTGGATCCGGCTTCGGCGGCCTGAAATCCCTCGTCACTATCGGCGCGAACGTCTTCCCAGGTAAAAACTTCTGCAACAGATGCATGACAGGGCCGTCGAAATTCCGTGTGCAGAGGCCCATTCGAATGTTCCTGGATTCGAGATAGGAGATCAGTTCGTGGAGGCCGGGTTGAGGTTCTTGGTGGATCATAGCTTCTGATTCGATGGCACGGATGGCGGTTTGGGCTTCGGATTGAGCGGGCTCAGGGAGGGAGTGGATGTGGTCGAGGATGTCGGTTGGTTTGGTAATTTGGAGGGCGTCTCTGTGGAGAGGCTGTCAGAGTATATTATAAGTTTTATGAAAGGGAGAAAAGGGGAGAGGTTTGGGGAAGCAGTACCGCATCTGCTTGAACATGTAGTTTTGGGGTTTGCTGTGAGATGAGTTAGAAACCTGTGCATCCTTCTTCAAAAGATTGAAAGAGCGTTAAGAAGTCTCCCAAATGTACGATGTAACGAGTGAAAGGGAATTTTCTGCAGTAGAAACGTGCTGGAAGGACGACCATGACTCTGTCGTCTTCAACATCGAATCCATAGACTCAGTCTCCTGCGAAGCGAGACCCTCGCATTTTTCAAAAGAGAAAGGCGAGACAGCGAAGCAGGCCCATCAAGCAGGCTCAATGGCATTCAGATGGCTCAAGATTGGAG
>JBOHUW010000553.1:0-1092 GCA_050734895.1 Candidatus Dormibacteraceae bacterium
CTATTGCGCCGGGAAACCCGTTGTGCTTGGCCCACCCCTCCTCTCGCTTATCTCGATTCGGCCTCGACCAATCAAAAGCCGTATCCCTTATCGAGTGAGCATCGTAAAAGTAGTCGGCCGATTTGGCTAGCAGGAAGAGATACTCATGGGCCCGAGTTGGCCTATCGCTCACCGATTCCGGTAGAGGGTTGGGCTTACTCCAGATGATGTCCGAGCGCAGATACCACCCCTGCTCTCTAAGCGCAAGTGCCAGCTGCCAGGGAACTCCGGCCAAGTCCTTAGTCTTCAGGTTGGATTGGGGATAGGGCCTGTCTAGGTATTTATCCCCAACGTTTAGCCAGAGGGTACCGTCATCTTTGAGTACCCGTCTGACCTCGCTGAAGACCTCTAGGAGCGCAGCGATGTACTCCTCCACCGACTCCTCCAGACCGATCTGACCCTCACAGTTGTAATCGCGGAGCATCCAGTAGGGCGGGCTAGTGATGCAGCACTGGACAGATGCCGAGGGAAGTGCGCCGAGAACTTGCCTCACATCGCCCAGATAAAGCACCGCCGGCCCGGATTGAATCGCCGGAATCACTGTTGGGCCTCCAGCGCGGTCACTTTTAAGCAACGACGGACAATCTCTTTATCGCGGCGACAAGTGAAGGATCCGGAGTCATCTATAACCTCCAGCCCGATTTCCAGTTCGCCGGCCACCGTGGCTACCGCCTGCGAGGATCCTACGAGCCTGATTTGTACAATCTGCTGATTCATCTCTATTGATCTCCCATCCACGCCCGTCGATAGAGGCCGAGGAGTAGCAGCGCCTGGTGAATCTTGCGCTGGAGCAATTTCTCCGGCGGGTTCTCCATAAGCCGGTGGGCCATCGATTGCAGGCACTCGGCCCCGGCCGCGATGGCATCCATCTCCTCATCGTTCAAATGGAGTCGATACCTAAAGCTCATGCTGCCCTCCTTGCCCGGTACTCCTGCTCGTGCATCTCGGCTAGACGAGAGAGCTCGTTCGCCTGGGCGAAGCGATGATCAATCCAGGCCTGTTCGGAGAGCTGGTACAGCTTCTCGATCGATTTGAGATGGGGATCCTCGATCG
>JBOHUW010000554.1:0-1086 GCA_050734895.1 Candidatus Dormibacteraceae bacterium
GGGTGGGGTTATGACTGTTCCGGCTTTACCTACAACCTCTACCGGGCCCACGGCATTGCGATCGCCCGGGATGCTCAGGACCAGGCGGTTCAGGGTGTTCCCGTCGCCAAGCAACAGCTCCGCCCTGGAGACCTGCTCTTCTACGCCCAAAATGGTGGCGTCGGCTCAATCCATCACGTCGGCATGTATATCGGCGATGGCGACGAGATCGATGCTCCGATCAACACTGCCACCACTGATAGCGGAGTCGAGATCGTAAAGGTTGACCAACACCGATACGCCAACGAGTATGCAGGGGCTCGCCGCTATCTGCCCTCCACATAAGCATCCCACGGTTCTATCGAGTCAAGCGGTGAACTGAAAAGCTGTCGCGCCCACCCTTCCGCTATCACACTGACTGCGAGCGGATCTTGCCAAAATCTCAGGCGGTGGTTTCGCAGGTGGCAGCACTACGTCCAACAATGGTGATGTAGGTGACATCAATCTTGGCCGGCTTGTTATTACCATCGACAAACATAACCTCGGCGTGATCGCAGTAGCGCAGACCATCTCTCGGCCAAGTGAGCCCGCCGAGGGATCTTAACGAGCCTGCATTGCCACCAGTGGTCAAGCGATAAACACCAGCCATATTGACCTCACCCTCTCCGTCGTCAGCAAAACACAGCCCGCCGCTGCCCGCTCTATTGTCCCAAAGCTTGAAAAAATCTGTCCGATCGCGACAGGCTATGTCCGGGACTATATGAAGTAGCGGAGGACTCGAAGTGGAGTTTGTGGAGTGAATCGCCCGAGTGTTCGCTACTCTGGCCTGCTCATCCAACTTTAGAAATTCGGTCTTGGAGATCACCTTGTTGCTAGCTGTATGACCCTGAGCATCTACCGTGGCTGCTATATATTTTGTTGCCCCTGCCTCCCTCTGCGCTCTAACCCCAGCAACTGAAATCGGTAGCATCAGCAGGGCCAATCCGGAAGCTAAAAAACATCGAAGAATCCTCAAGCTCAAAACGTCGCTCCTGTTCAATTTGAATAATCAGCCTCTAAATATGTCCGAAGGATATCGATTTGTCAAATGCCCTATTTAGTCCAAGC
>JBOHUW010000555.1:0-1083 GCA_050734895.1 Candidatus Dormibacteraceae bacterium
TTTCCGCCCGGCGGCTCGACCTGGTCGCAAAGCACAACTTTCTTGCCGGCCCGGAGCAGCTTGCCAACATAGCTCTCCCAAGCGTGATGAGGAACTCCACACATGGGGTGGCGTCCCTCGCGAAGGGGGCGGGAGGTGAGAGTCACTCCCATCAGCGGGGCGGCCTCCACCGCATCATCGAAGAAAACCTCAAAGAAGTCGCCTAGCCGGAAGAGGAGAATCGCCTCCGGATGCTGGCGTTTGGCCTCCCAATACTGCTTCATCGCCGGGGTGAGGGAGTTGGCTTCGCTGGGGTGGGGCATTAATAGATCAGCTTAGCCTGAACTCCCGGTGCCGAACGCCTTCCCCGGTGCCCGCCATCTCAGGGATTTCGTCGAATAGGGGGCGGAGAAACGAGGCAAAACCTTCTCTGCTATGGTAAAGTCCACAGCTATGAAAGATTTTCGCGGGTTCTTGCGAGGCCGGTTGTGGGGAGCGCCTCGGTTACTCTGGGCGGGCGGCGTGTTGGTTCTTCTGGTGGCTTCAGGTGGCTTCCTGGCAGTGCATTTTGCCGGCAGTAACAATAACTCCGCCGACAACAACTCCTCTGCTGCTAACCATAATAATTCCTCCGGGAGCACGATCCCCACGGAATTAACCGGTTCTACAATAGCTCCAATTGAGTTAAACCCCACCCAAGGGCCCATCACCTCGGCTAATGGTCAACTTCTCTACCAGCTTGGGCCCGGTGGAGCGTTGCAGAGTGTAGCGACAGATAATCCTCAGCAGGTGCAGACGGTGGTTCCAAATGGGGTGACTTACTTCGCAGCAGGTCCCCAGCAAAGCGACCTCGCCTACGTTAGAGGGCACACCGTTTATTACGGCGATCGCCATCGAGATTTCGATGGCTCGATCATCAGGATCTGCTTTGACTCGGATAAGCTAGTGATCGTCACAACGGAGCACGTTGTGAGATTTGATGACGGCAGTGTGGTGTTCATATTCCCGGCGGAAGAGCGGCCCCAAGCGGCGGATTTCGATTTCGATGGAAATCGTCTGGCCTATCTCGGCGGCGACCATGACCTCCGCATCTTAGATCTGGTT
>JBOHUW010000556.1:0-1082 GCA_050734895.1 Candidatus Dormibacteraceae bacterium
GTCCCACTGAAGGCGAAGTAATAGCCGAGCGGAAAGATCAACCAGAGCGGTGCCCGCGATCCGATCAGGCCGGAGAGCCGCCAGAATTCCCACAGTGACAACCCGACCAGCAGCACGGTCAGGGCTAGTACCCCTGCCGTACCGAGGAGTAAGAGAGCAACCCCCCCGGCAATCAACACCGTCGCACTGGCTATCCGGAGGAGTAGGGGTTTCAACTTTTATCCGGGCGACCACCAAAATTACGCACCCGCGTTTGATATTCGGCCACGGCCAGCTTCAGATCAGCCTCACCGAAGTCTGGCCAAAGCGTCTCTGTAACATACAATTCGGCGTAGGCTGCCTGCCAGAGCAAGAAGTTGCTCAGACGATGCTCTCCGGCGGTCCGGATGATCAGATCTGGATCTGGCAATTCGGGATGATAAAGCTCTGCCGCCAACTTCTCTTCGCTGAGCTCTTGCGGTTGAAGCCCCCGCCGCAAGAGTGCCCGACAGGCATCGACTAACTCCGCTCGGCCCCCGTAGTTGAGACAAACATTCAGAATCGCCGCCTGGTTACTCACCGTCTGCCGCTCCAACTCGGCGATCTGCTCCCGCATTCGGGGGGAGAGCTCTTCACGTCGACCACTGAACACCACCCGAATTCGCTGGGCGAGCAGCTCTTCGAGCTCACTTTGGATCGAGTCGTGAAAGAGCCGCATCAACGAGCGGACCTCCTCCTGGGGACGGCTCCAATTTTCGGTGGAGAAGACGTATACGCTGAGGACCTCTATCCCCATCCCCTGGCAGGCAGACATTACCCGCTTTACCGCCTCTACCCCGGCGCGGTGACCAGCCTCGGGAGAGAGCCCTCTATGGGCTGCCCAACGGCCATTGCCATCCATGATGATGCCCACATGGCCGGGCACCGAGACACTCACCGTTTCATCTCGATCTTTACTACGGCCTAAACGGCCATCAACTCCGACTCCTTCTGGCTGGCAATCTGATCGATCACCGCGACCAGACGATCAGTGATCTTCTGTAGTTGATCCGAAAGCCGTCGGGTCAGATCCTACGGCAGCTCACCCGCTTTTTCCCCTTGGT
>JBOHUW010000557.1:0-1072 GCA_050734895.1 Candidatus Dormibacteraceae bacterium
GCCTGTCACCATCTGCACCAAACCCCTGCCAGATAGGGCCGAGTACCCCCTCCTCAAGCAAGCGCTGATTGGTCGTAGTCCAGCATCTGACGCCGCGGTAGTCCCATCTCTCTGCTCCGGCGCCCGCCCCCTCGATGGCCGTCCTCACGCTTCGCTCTCGGCCTAAGTTGGGCAGGAGGAATAACACCTGCTCGCCACCTCTCGCCGAGCGCAGGTATCGATTCGCCTTTACCCCCAGCTCCATCGGCTTCTCCGAACCGCGGTCGTACTCAAAGTGGAAGTCGACTTCTCCTCGAGCAGTGAGATAGCGCCCCCAGCCATCGGGGGCGAGGTCGGCCATTTCCGATTCCATTTCCTGGCCCAGCTGAACGCTCCTTCGCATGCTCGGTTCACTCACCCAACTGTAGAGCCCCTGATCTGAGAGTCCTGCCGAAGCCCTGGCCAGCTCGACCATAAAGCTGTTCGCCGCCAGATCATGAATCACCGGGCCCACGCCCGATGCCCGGTAGTTAGATCGTTGAATCACCGACTTAATCGGCGCTTTGGAATGCTCGGCGGCGATTGCCGCCCCCGGCTGAGTTAGCAGGAACACCGATGACAGCCTCCTCCAGCCATCGACACTCGGCAAGAGCTGCCACCAGCGCATCACCAGCCGCAGCTTTAGGAGCCAGCGCAGCCTACGCCTCGCATGCCAGAGCGAATATCCCCGCGAATCAGGCTCGGCGGGGACCCCAGCGGAGACCTCTGGCCAGAAGATATGCGCGATGTCCGAGGTGGTGAGGTAGCCGAGCTGGGAGAGCATGATCAGAAGCGCCACATCTCGGCGGCGATGATAGCGATGCCAGTGGCTACTCGCAGCTACCGTCAGTTTGACGCCCAGGCCAAAGGCATCCCACGATCGCTTGATGATTTTTTCATCTGGATTTTTGTCGATGAAAAAATCCGGAACAAAAATCGCTCCAGCCGCTCGAGGCTGAAGAGTCAGCAGCTTGCCATTATCGGCAACATGGAGGGCCTCTTCCCCACCTTGGCGTAAATCAGAGTTTTCATCAATATATGCGGGGTTATTAAG
>JBOHUW010000558.1:0-1054 GCA_050734895.1 Candidatus Dormibacteraceae bacterium
ATGCTGATGTAGAGAACTATCGAACGAAGGAAGTTAGCGCCTACTCCCGGATTGGAGCCGTCAGCCTTGATCAATCGGATACCCAGGGCCTGATAGCCGAGGCTCTGGCCGTTGCGCGCTGTCCAGAGGGCGGTGAAGTAAATTATTCCCACGATAACCGTGATTCCGCTGATCAAAAACAGCCGCCCACTCGGAGTGGCATCGGATATTCCCAACTTGACGATGTGTTCGATTACCTCGGCAACAATTCCGATCAGGATGCCGTCCAAAATATAAGCCGCAAGTCGTCGCCAAAAGCCGGCTGGTGAGGCTGCCGATGCCTCGGGGGTTGTCCGATAGGGGTTGGAAGGATTCTGTATTTCACTCATGAGGCCTTTGTATAACAGATTTAAAGCAGCCGAGGACGTTAAGGCTCCGAGCGGCTTAAGATGGGCTGGTTGAGCCAAATTTTTACTGCCCTACTCGGATTTGACCCGGCGCTGCGGGAGGTGTTTACCAACCTTGGCCTGGCCTTACTCCCCTTCCTGTTGGCGATTGCCCTCTCGGTCATCCTCGGCTGGCTGGCGATCTGGCTCTCGCCTCGGGTGGGGATGATGAAGCTGGCCGGTCGGGAGCGCGATTTGCATACCCGGGCAATTCCCATGTTGGGCGGCCTATCGCTCTACCTTGCCTTTACCGGAGTTGTACTGTGGGCGGTGCCCAACTCGATTAGCCGCAACGCGGTACTTGGCCTCGGAGGGGCGGCGGCGATCTTCTTTCTGGTCGATGATCGCTTTCGAATCCCGGCCGGGATTAAGCTGCTCGGTCAGCTATTGATTGCCCTGCTAGCGGTGCTCTGTTTCGGAGGGATGTTTCAGATCACCTTCTTCACCCTCCCCTGGGTGGGAATTGTCCAGACCGGCTGGCTGGCGGTGCCGTTGAGCATTTTCTGGCTGCTTGGGATGCAGAACACAGTCAACCTGATCGATGGGGTAGATGGCTTGGCGGGTGGGGTGGTGGCGATCGTCGCCCTCACCCTGGTCCTGGCGGCGGCCACCAATGGTCAGCCTGAAGT
>JBOHUW010000559.1:0-1044 GCA_050734895.1 Candidatus Dormibacteraceae bacterium
TCGTTCATCATCTCCCCATCCGGCTTGAACCAGGCGATATCGGGTAGCTGGCGAGCGCTCGATGCCGCCTGGCCCTGAAACCACCGGCGACGACGGAAGCTGGAATGTTCTCGGCGCAGTTGGAGCAGCTGCTCGGCGAAGGCGAGGAGGTCCTCATCCACCACCTCCCAGTTGATCCAGGAGAGCGGATTATCCTGGCAGTAGGCGTTGTTGTTGCCCTGCTGGCTGCGACCTAACTCATCGCCGGCGGCGAGCATCGGCACGCCCTGCGAAAGAAGAAGAGTGGAGAGGAGATTACGCTGCTGGCGAGCCCGGAGGTGGTTAATCTGCTCATCATCGGTTGGCCCCTCGGTCTCACAATTCCAGGCGCGGTTGTCATCGCTTCCATCCTGATTTTGTTCCCCGTTCGCCTGGTTGTGCTTCTGGTTGTAAGAGACCAGGTCGCGGAGGGTGAATCCGTCGTGACAGGTCACGAAGTTGATGCTGGCGTGGGGCTTTCGGCCATTCCACTTGTACAGATCAGAGGAGCCGGCAAAGCGGGAGGCAAATTCGGGGAGAGCCGTCGGTTCACCCCGCCAGTAATCACGAACAGTATCCCGGTAGCGTCCGTTCCACTCCGACCAGAGCGCCGGAAAGTTTCCTACCTGATACCCCCCCTCACCAACGTCCCACGGTTCGGCGATCAGCTTGACCTGGGAGAGTACGGGATCCTGCTGAATCAGATCGAAAAAGGCGGAGAGGCGATCGACGTCGTGCAGCTCTCGGGCCAGAGTGGAAGCCAGATCGAAGCGAAAGCCGTCGACATGCATCTCCTGCACCCAATAACGGAGGCTGTCCATGATCAGCTGGAGCACGTGGGTATGGCGCATGTTGAGCGAATTTCCCGTTCCGGTGTAATCGATGTAATAGCGGCGGTCATCGGCCGAGAGGCGGTAGTAGGCGGCGTTGTCCAATCCCTTCAGAGAGAGGGTGGGGCCGAGGTGATTGCCCTCTGCCGTGTGGTTGTAGACAACATCTAGGATCACCTCAACCCCGGCCTAGTGG
>JBOHUW010000560.1:0-1041 GCA_050734895.1 Candidatus Dormibacteraceae bacterium
GTTCGACAGTGCGCCCTGGCCGGGGTGTTCGCACGTGAATGTTACATCTTGCATTCTCACTTCCCATGGTGTTTTTCAAACACCCTCTAAGGAGCGATGGTTGCCGGATCGTCCAATTGCAGTTACCGGGGCTCGATCATCGACATTATCCGTGCTCAACGCCGATGAGGGATTACTTCGACACCTCGGCGTTACTCAAACTCTTGCTTGACAAGCCGGGTAGACTAGATTCCACTCTTGGCGTAGAGCCAACCCTAAATAGTTACACAAGGAGGATAACCTTTCTCTATCCGCGCAGGGTGGTCTTCTGGACCCGCTTCATACCAATGTGCACAAGCTAACGAACCTTTTGGAAAACTACCGTGCGCAGGCTCAACATATATAGTCATCACTAAATCCTTTTGTTTCACGCACCCACTTGGTCCAGCTTCGTCTTGGCCATAAAGCTCTTCACCGCTTTGATCAGAGACAACCACCTGAGCCTCGGCACCGCAAATTGTCAACGGCCCGCCGCCACCGGGGAGGTTTTGTGTTGTAGTTCGACGCTCGATCTGGAAGTTGGCAACCTTAGGTCCATTCATATTGACGGTCAGGCACGTTTCGGCTCCGCTCGGGAATCCTTTACAGTCTGACATGCCGGCGGCATAAGCTGAAGACGCTCCAAGGGCGATCTGGAGGCTCATTGCTACCAAAGCTGTGGTTACTATAGCTCCAGCCTGGTTACTGGAAAAGCGAGGTCGTGACAATTTCATCGATAACTCCTTACCTATTGTATGGTGGGCCGCCCTGGACTCGAACCAGGTGCCTCCGCGTTACAATCGCTTGAGCGGTGTGGTTGGAACGGGCTGAGATTGAATTCTAGGGAGCGCTGTGCCAGGTGTTATCAGGAGGGGTTCGGGAGTAGCGATTTGGGGTTGGGGAAAGATCCCATCGAGTATAGATTTTAGAAGCCTCTTGAGCAGGCTGAGAGCTTTTGAAGCTGGGGAGTTTGTGGCATAATATCTATGCACCCCTCGTCGCTTCGGTGGCGAGGCGTTGAGG
>JBOHUW010000561.1:0-1039 GCA_050734895.1 Candidatus Dormibacteraceae bacterium
GTGATGGTATTGATTTGATGCTCATACCTTGCCACTTGAGGGCTTTTTCATGCGAATCCCTAACCACGCATCGCCATCCTGCTCCCCTCAGCCTCTACTAAAAGTCGCAAACTCCACTTTACAGCACCAGAATACCCCATGAATTCAAGCTTCTGAAGGAAGTGGATAATCCTTAAAAATCAATTCCCTGCTGAGTAGTGATCCGCGACATCTTCGGCACAGTAATACAATAGTTCGGTAGCTAGGCAGCTCTTTGAGACAGCGGATGTGGTTGGCCATTTCACCGATCTAAGCAGCCATTTTGAGCGAGGCCGGATCATTTAAGTTTGGTAGATTCACCGGTGCAATCCCGACCCCACTCATGATTTTGGTTACCCTGAGTCGACTTATGTTAAGAAGATGAATATAGGGGCCTACTCCGGATGGTTTGCCGTACGATTAACTTGTGGCTATTGATCCAACTGATTTTCTAGAGCAAGAAGAGGCAGAACGCGTTTTTGCTGATCCAGAGGTGCGCAGAAGCGTTGAGGAATATCTACATCAAGAGGCTACAGGGACTCTGGCGCGTGGATATACAACAGCAGAGCTTCGTCAACGACTCGGGCTTAAAGCAACTCCTGGCCAAGTTTGACCCCGTCTCCTTTTCGGGTTAGCTGGCGGCCTTCCGCCCAGGTTGATATGGAGGTGGTGGGAACTGCTCTCCAGTTAAATAAAGTGATCAATACCATGGAGCGGATGGCCCGCTCGGGATTTTCTGTGGGTCGGTACTCGGAATACTTTTCAACTCGTTACCGAAAGGAGGTGAGGTATCGTTCAATTCCCCCTCTCGGGGTAGTCTATCGAATAGTTGGGCGAGAGCTACGAATACTCCGGGTGGTCGATCAGCGGCGTATGCGCGTCCTGCCTTGAGCTTGGCCGAGTGGTCGGCTTAAGCGTGATTTTCAGTAGTCGATGCGATCCAATTAGAGCAAGTCCGTAACACGCAGAGGTCATTTCCCACCCTTTCGTCGGAGACATACCCTTGGGACGGGTTGTCAAG
>JBOHUW010000562.1:0-1032 GCA_050734895.1 Candidatus Dormibacteraceae bacterium
GCATGAAGCTAACCGCACGATGGCGATTGGTGCGGAGATCGCCGCTTTCATCGCCGAACAGCTTTTCATGGATTTGGACGCTCCGATTTGTCGCATCGGTGGCGGAGACTGTCATCTGCCCTACAACCGACCGGAGGAGGATGCCCTGATCCCCAATCCTCAGCAGGTAATCGAGGCCGCTCGTCAGCTGGCCGCTTTCTAAGTAGGGCTACGTGGGCGATGCCCTATAAAATAATATTCATGAACCGTACAAACGTTCCGGCCCAGCTAAAATATTTGCTTCATGAATACCACGGTCAGCCCATATTCATATAGATGGCGATTCTATGAGTCGGCCGCCGGAAACCGGCCCGTGGCTGAGTCCCTGGATGAGTTACCGGACGAGGATGTGGCGGCAATTGCCATTGAGATGAAACGAGCACGAAGCTTTGGACTGGCTGCTGGTTGCCATTTGCGTGGAGATCTTATATGAACTCCGGGTTTTCGCGCCTAACACTGCTTACCGATTAGTCTTTGCCCAGGAGACAAGGTTCATTCTTCTTGCCTTGAGTGTCTTCACAAAAGGCACTCGAAGTACGCCAAACCGTGAGCTGGAGCTTGCTGCTCGGCGGTTGCAGGAATGGCGATCAAGGCGTTAAACTAGACATATCATGGGTGGCATTAAAGGGGATGCCTTTGTCGACCAGGGAGATGATCTCGATCGGCTTATTGCTGAACGAACGATCTGCAATCCTGAATTCCCCCGTTTGCTCGAAGCCGCGGCAGCTCGTCGGGAACTGATTAGCGACCTTTCCGCTCGGCGTCGGGCGCTCCATATTCCCCAGCGTGAAGTTGCGGAGTGGCTTGAGACAAACCAAGGAGCTGTCGCTCGTCTAGAGAATGGAGAGCGAGACCCCAAGCTTTCTACTTTGATTCGCTATGCTGCGGCGGTTCGAATACGGATCGAAGCTATGCCGATCCCCTCAGAAGGGTAGCCGGTATCATCGGCAAACCGATGCCTTCACTCCCCGTTCCGGCCACAGTGTTGATCAC
>JBOHUW010000563.1:0-1031 GCA_050734895.1 Candidatus Dormibacteraceae bacterium
GTCCACAGCTGCACCGGCTCCATCACAAACAGCCCCGAAAGTCCCGAAGTGCACTACAAATGCACTGGAAGCGCACTAGGGATGCATCGTCGGTGCATGGTTGGTGTGGCCGATTTGCTATTGACTTATCGGCATGAACAGCCACCCGGAACACTCAGCCCCCCACCCTTTTTCGGTTCGAGTCAATGACCCTGATCACCGCTTCGACGTTGGCGTTCAGCTCTTCGAGTCGGTCGTTAAACTCATCAATCGCGCCGAGTCGTGTCTCTATCTGCGCAAGCCGATACTCAATCGCGGCCAGTTTTCCCGGAACGTCGTCATCAGAACGGCTCACCGGTTCGCCGATGTTCGGGGCACGTTGACCCGTCAGTACAGCGACCAGATGCTGCGGGTGCCACTCAAGCGCCATCGACAGCGCTTCCAACGTGCGGGCGCTGCGCCGACGCTGGGCGGAGTTGTGGTAAAGCTCGCCGACCGTTGCCTTCGAGACCTGCGAGCGCTCAATCAACTCGCGTTGATTGATGCCAAGTTCTGTCATGCGCTGGCTGATCGCCTGCGCGACGGCCATCCAGTCCTCCGCCACATATTCCTCCGTGCTCCACCTGGCGCCAAAGAGTAGCGCGGGCTCATACGGCTTGGCGGAGGGATCCGGGCAGGGCACATTCACGCTCTTACTCGTATTAAATCATCCAGATAAAAGTCATTAAATCATCCCGTTAATGCCACGGGGTGCCCGGCTCAGCGGTGTCGTGCCTGCCAGCAACCCGCCGAACCGGGTCTCCCCACCACCCAGCTTGAGCGATCGAGGAGATCGAAAATGTTACAGGTCCACACCTGCGTCAGTGTCCACTGTGACCGCTGCCGGGATGCTCTCGGTGGTCCTTTGTTTCAGGCGCACTACCGCACCGAGAAGGCCGCTCTGGATGCGGCCGCCGCCCAGCGGTGGCGGACTGGCCCGGGTCGGAGGTTGTTGTGCTCGGCCTGCGTCCCGGTCCTGACCTGTGACGCCCAGGGCCACGACTTCAGTACCT
>JBOHUW010000564.1:0-1027 GCA_050734895.1 Candidatus Dormibacteraceae bacterium
GGGCTGTAATGCCCCGCGGAAAAAAATTTCTTCGGCAATTCCGGCCGAGAGGGCGATGGCCACAATGCCCAGAGGTTGACGGGAGAGGGATCCGAAGAGATCGTTGCTCACCGTATTGATCTGCTGGGAAAGACCGGGAGTTAGATGTTGGGCCAGTAAATCCGTCCCGTTGCTAAAGGTGAAGAAAATTCCAGCACAGAACAAGCCGAGCAGGGCCTGTATCCAGCTGGGTTTGGTCAATCCGAGCCGGAGCCTGGTTTCATGTCCGCTCCGACGAATAAGAAAACCGACCCCAATCACCGCCGCGAGCAAGAATGGAGCTTCGGAGAAGAGGAGGTCCCAGAACTGAAGGTGTTGAGGATTGCTGAGGGCAGACTGTAATCCCTCGCTTAGCGCGCTGCCCGCTGAATAGGCCACAAATACGGCGCTTAGGGCTACCGCTATACCGTGCAACGGACTCTCCGGATCGATCGGCATGAGGCGACTGAGAGCCAGCCGGAATCTGGGCCAGAGCATCAGCCCGGCGGGCACTGCCCCGAGGAGCATCGCTACAGCCATGGCTTTGTGGTCGGGTGTGCCTAAATAAAGCAGGCCGGCCAGTCCGGAGAGAAGTGCGATTAGGCCGATCAAAAGCCAGCTAATCTTCCTGGCCTGCAAGCTCACAGCGGGCCAGCTTCGGCTGATGCTTGAACTCTCGCCTAAATTGGCCAAGATCATCAGCGGGAGGGGAATTAAGGGTAGGAGCAGGAGCGCCCACTGGAGCAATAGATTGTTTGATGAAATGAGGGAATTCACGAGGGGAGTATACGGGGAGTGGGGAATTTTACTTTAATATCGAGCTCGACAGTCTTCTATCTCACCACTTAGATCTCGATGAACCATGGGATGTCTACAATAGGACCAGATGATTTCAGGACTCCTGCGCACTCCACTTTATCCCTGTCATGTAGCCACCAAGGCCCGGATGGTTCCATTCGCCGGGTGGGAGATGCCCCAGCAGTATCACAGTGTTAAAGAAGAGCAGCTG
>JBOHUW010000565.1:0-1020 GCA_050734895.1 Candidatus Dormibacteraceae bacterium
ACCACCCCAGTTCGCCTAGATCAGATAGCTACCATCTCTCAAGGTGCAGTCCCGATCGACGGCATCTCGCGCACCAACGGAACCCCCTCGCTCCAGATTGAAGTAATCAAGGCCAGCAACGGCAACGCGGTTACCCTCTCCAAGGACATCCAACATCGAATGTCTGGGGTGCAGCTAAATTCGGCCGATAACCTGGTCCTGCTTTCTGACTCTGCCCAAGACATCCGAGCCTCGCTGAATGACCTACTCTTAGAGGGGGCGCTCGGAGCGCTGCTCGCGATTCTAGTCATCTTCTTCTTTCTGCGCAGCCTGCGTGCGACCCTGGTCACCGCGATCTCCCTGCCCACCAGCGTCCTGGTCGCCCTCCTGGGCACGGCACTCGGAGGGTTCTCGCTGAACGTCCTTACCCTGGCCGGGCTGACCGTCGCCGTAGGCCGGATAGTCGACGACGCGATCGTCGTTCTGGAAAACAGCTATCGCCACCTCCAAGCTGGGGAGTCGCCTATGGAGGCGACCCTTCACGGCACCACCGAAGTCTCCTCGGCGGTTATCTCCAGCACCCTCACCACCGTCGCCGTCTTCCTTCCCATCGGCTTGGCCGGCGGCATCATCAGCCGCTTTTTCCTGCCCTTCTCGGTCACCGTGACCATCTCGCTCCTCGCCTCCCTTCTGGTAGCGCTGACCTTGATCCCGGTCTTGGTCAGCCTGGTCATGCAGCGGAAAGCAAATAGCGGCTCTAGAGAGATTGTTAAGCCGTACCATTGGACCCTGCGGACTGTCGTTAATCGTAGCTGGCGAAAAACCGTCGCCCTAGCCTTGCCGATTGGCCTGGGGGGAGGAATCGCCGCCCGTCTCTTCTTGCGGGGATCAGTCATCAGCACCGTCTCCCTGATCGCCTCACTGCTGGTGATTTTGACTCTCATCCCCACCCTCATCGCCTTATTCAGCTGGCGACGGCAGAGTTCCGACAAGTCGGAGGAGAGTGCTCCCGGATGGACAGTACGGATTTATCGCCGGGCT
>JBOHUW010000566.1:0-1018 GCA_050734895.1 Candidatus Dormibacteraceae bacterium
TCGAGCTAGCTGGTGAACAGGCCAACATCGTAGCCATGGGAGCCCACTTCGGCAGTCAACTATCCGAACAGGTCGAGTGGCTGAAGGCGGGCGCCGGGGAACGCTTCTCATCGATCGAACTGAGCATGCTCTTTCAAGTCCTGCCGGAGGGCAACGAGCAAATCCGGCAGGCCACCGAGCAGATTATTAAGCGAGTCTATCGGGGTCAGACCTTGGAAAGCTTGATAGCCGCCAAAGCTCCGAACCTACTGATGGGTTCGCCAGAGGCGATGGCCGAACAGCTCATTGAGCGTCGAGCGACCTTCGGGCTCTCCTACATCGCCGTCGGACCGTTCGCGATGGAGGCGTTTGCGCCGGTGGTAAAGCGATTGTCGGGCCAACTGTAGAGGCTACGCTTGCCTCGCTCGATTAATTGAGGGCCGAGATGTGCTCCTCGTGGTGGGCGATCACCAACTTCATTCTCCGATAGAGATAGCTGTTGGGAGCGAAATCGGCCGAGCTTTTCAATCTGAGCAATTCAGCTAATTTCCGATGGGCAAATTCGGTTTTGTCCAGCACCGCGGCGAATGATTGCCACTCGACTAAAGCGATGGCCGCTGCATTGAAGGCGTCATCTACCCAAGCATGCTCAACCGGGCTGTCGGGATGGGGCAGAGGCAAGGTGACTCCGGCCCTCGTTACAGCGGACCAGCCAATTTCCGGGATCGCCTGGTCCGGCTGAATCAAGAATTCGAAGGCGTGATCAAAGGTTTCGCGCAAAGCCGGCCATTGCTTTGTGTTGCCATAATCGACTGGCGGTAGATTCTGACTGAAGTGTTGCGTAGCCTGGATCGCCCAGAGGGCGATATGGGCGAGCACCTCGCGCGCGCTCCAATCCGAGCTTGGTTGTGAGGGGACCCTGCCCCGCTGGTAGGTTGCTCTTGCTGCTGCTCGCAGCCGCGCTGCGGCTGATTCAAACTCCGCCAAGACATTCCGCTTCTCGGCACCGGCATCCAAGTTGAGGGGCATTTCTAGGGGG
>JBOHUW010000567.1:0-1014 GCA_050734895.1 Candidatus Dormibacteraceae bacterium
CTGAGGAGACGTCCAGTCGTGATCGCTGGTCATGCTCAGGCCGATCAGGAGTGGAATCAGACCCGCGGCCATTGTCGCTGCGCCGAGAAAATCGATCTCCCTCCAGTTTGATTTGGAGCGGACATATGGCAGACCGATCATGACCACCAAAATGGCCAGGACTCCCACCGGTACGTTGACGTAGAAGACCCACCTCCAACTCCAGCTATCGGTTATATAGCCGCCCAGGGTAGGCCCGATCACCGAGCTGAGTCCAAAGACGGCGGAGAAGAGGCCGACCGCCTTGGTCCGCTGCTCGACGGTGTAGATATCGGCCAGTGCGGCGAAGACGGTAGACATCAGGAACCCACCGAAGAGACCTTGCACGCTGCGGGCAAAAATCAGCTCGGTCATGTTCTGAGAGAGACCACAGAGCCAGGAGGCGACCATGAATCCGACCATGCCGAGTAGCAGAAAGGGTTTGCGGCCGAACATATCGCCCAACTTGCCCGAGATCGGAATCACTACCGTCAGGGCGACCATGTAGCCGGTGGCCACCCAGGCGTAGTTGCCCAAGCCGTTGAGCTCAGCGGCGATTCGCGGCATTGCCGTTCCGACTACCGTCTGATCGAGGGAAGCGAGGAGCAGCGCTAACATGATGCCGGCGGTGGCAAAAATCTTCTGTCCGCTTGATAGTTCTTTCATCGCTTCTCTAATATCCTCGCATCGTCATCTCGATCTCTTAACTTGGCTTCAATCGGCATACTACCAGGCTTGAGGAAGTGATACATAGTGAAGTGATTCAATATCACTGGGTTCCGTGATTTTGAGTACGGGACATCCCCGCTCGGGTTCACCCTACTTTTGGCGGTTACATGCCTGATTAGACGGCTAGGATCAACAATGACCAGATAAAGAGGTATGATCGTATGTATGAGAACGACCATCAATATGGCTGAGCCTCTTTTTTATGCCGTTAAAAAACATGCAATAGCCACTGGAAGGACGATGACCAGTCTGATCGAAGAGGGGCTT
>JBOHUW010000568.1:0-1008 GCA_050734895.1 Candidatus Dormibacteraceae bacterium
GCCTGGGGATCTTTACCATCCTCTATTTTCTCCTTTCCTGCGTTACTACAGGAGCGCTGATTCGGGGTTCTGCGGAACAGGATGCCAATCAGGTATTCGGCTTCAAGCAGGCGTGGCGGGCCGGGCGGGGAACTTTCGCCTCCATCCTCGGACTCCGCTTACTCTCGTTCCTCTGGGTGGTCATTGTCGGAGGGCTAATCGGTGGCGGTATTGCCCTCTCTTTTCTTACCTTCTCCATCACCGGTCATCTGATCATCGGTGCGATCGTCGTCACCTTAACCGCACTGCTGGCTCTCGTCCTACTTATATTTTCTGTCATTCTGGCCATCATCTTTCTTCTCGCCGCCCGGGCAATCGTCCTGGAACAGCTGGGGCCCATCCGTGGACTGCGTCGGGGATTTCATATCTTCGGCCGGCAAACTGGCCACGTTCTGCTGGCCTGGCTGATTCAAGCCGTGCTCAGCCTGGCCGTAGGAATTGTTGCAACCGTGGTCCTACTGATCGTCTGGATCCCTCTGCTACTGACCCTGCTGTTCGCCCACCACTCCTTCTCGAGCAGCGACATCATAGGCGCAGCTCTAATTGCCGGTATCCCAACAATCCTCATCGCCATCGTCCTAAAGGTTCTCTCCGGCACCTACTTCTCCACCTATTGGACAATCACCTACCGCCGCTTGGTCTTCAAACCAGCTCCAGCAGCAGAATAACTTCTTGAAAGCTCTGCGGGGAATAGCTCTCCTCGGTTTGATAGCCCACGCGATGATTGTTTTCGGGTTGACTTTCACCACTGTCGCGGCCGTACCTGGGGGCAACCGAGAGCTACGGCATCTTGAATCCGGATTGGAAGACAACCGCCAGCTCGACGCTGATGGAACGTCTACAGCAAATCATGTAGCTGAACCAGAAAGGTCATTGCTTTCCAATAGTGAGTAGTTCGATTTGGGGGTCGATTTTCGACATGTCGCCGGGATCGGAGGTGACGATGGTAGTGTGGCGGTGTTTGTGGGC
>JBOHUW010000569.1:0-1008 GCA_050734895.1 Candidatus Dormibacteraceae bacterium
GTGCACGACTGACTGCGTGCCTTTTGCATTATGATCCGGCGAGTTACTCCTCTGGAGCGCGGCTAAGTGTCTATGGCACGGAGCCACAGCGAAAGCGAGTCCTGTAACGAGGGCGTTTGAAGTTCCAGGGGGTAGACCCGAAGCCAGGGCGATCTACCCATGTGCAGGGTGAAGCTCAGGTAACACTGAGTGGAGGCCCGAACCGGTAAGGGTTGAAAACCTTTCGGATGACGTGTGGGTAGGGGTGAAAGGCCAATCAAGCCTGGAGATAGCTGGTTCTCTCCGAAATCTATTGAGGTAGAGCCTCGAGGAATTGTTAGCAGCAGGTAGAGCGACTGGATGGGTGCGGGCCGGCATAAGCTGGTACCAAGCCCAACCAAACTCCGAATGGCTGTCTAATGTATCTCGGGAGGCAGTCACCGAGCGATAATGTCCGGTGGCGAGAGGGAAAGAACCCAGAGCCACAGCTAAGGCCCCAAAGTGGCCGCTAAGTATAGCGAAGGATGTGCATTTGCATTGACAACTGGGAGGTTGGCTTAGAAGCAGCCATTCCTTCAAAGAGTGCGTAATAGCTCACCAGTCCAGCGAGTGTGCGCCGAGAATGGTCGGGATTAAGCGGCCCGCCGAAGCTTGGCCTTCATACTATGTATGAGGGGTAGGAGAGCGTTCCCATCTGCAGTGAAGCGGTCGTGGAAACGAGCCGTGGAGCGTTGGGAAGTGAGGATGCCGGAATGAGTACGCGCAAATCAAAGTGAAAACCTTTGACACCGAAAACCCAAGGATTCCTGCGCCATGGCAATCAGCGCAGGGTGAGGCGGACCCTAAGGCGAGGCCCCAGAGGCGTAGCCGATGGATAGCAGGTTAAAATTCCTGCCCCGTCCAACACACGTTATTACCCTACCAGGGACCGTGGAACGAAGTGGCAGCGGTCATGTGGATCGACCGTACGTGCGCGTAGGGAAACCGAGGCGCAACGTCAAGGATGCGGGGCAACCCAATTCCGAGTGC
>JBOHUW010000570.1:0-1007 GCA_050734895.1 Candidatus Dormibacteraceae bacterium
TATCACGGCTGGCTGGATCGCCAGCGATGGAGCCTGGAACATCGTTCCCCGGCAGGTCCGGCTGCGGGGGAGCATTCGCAGCTTCACCTCCCAGCTTCGCCAAACAGCTCTTACTCGGCTGCGGGAGCTGGCCGGGCGCACGTCGACCTCCTTCGGGGTCGAAGCCGTTGTAAAATTTCCTTTCTTCACCCCGCCGCTGATTAATCATCCCGAGGTGACCTCGACAATTCTGGAGATCGGTCGGGAGTTGGTCGGAGAGCAGGCCTCTGAGCTGCCCCGGCCATTGACCGTCAGTGACGACATGGCTGAGTTCCTGGACCAAATTCCCGGCTGCTACTTCATGCTCGGGGCGGCCCCCTCAGAAACTGATCCTCCGGCCGCTCACCACTCCCCAACCTTCCGCATTGATGAGAGCGCTCTCGAGTTGGGGGTGCGAATGCTTGGTGGCAGTGCGGTTAGGCTCGCCGCTGGGGTGTCGATCAGCTAACTCCCGATTAATGGGGGCTCGCGTAACGGGAGTCTCGCTTGGCGGGGGTTATAGTTCCTAGATATCGTCGATGTCGGTTTCCGTGATCTCCGCCAATAGCCCTTCACCAGCTGGACCGAGGCAATTCAAATCCTGGCCCCTGCCGCCAGGCAACCGATTCTGCTGGTCCTCGATGAGTTTTCGGAGCTGCTGCAGACGGCGCCTGCTCTTCGATCTCCAGCGCAAGGCCCTCCAGCTGCCCCAACAGGCTCCTGGACTAAAGTTTGTCCTCTGCACTCGGCAACCAATCGAGGAAAACGAGGGATGGGAGCTGGTAATCAGCGCCGAGGATATTTTCGGAACTTATGGGGGCTAGGTGAACGATGTCCCGATCAGGGTAAGATTTACCAACAGAGATGATTGTTTTCTGGATCTTCGGCTTGATGATGGGAGCGACGGTCTTCCTCTTCGGCAGTGTGGTGGCCCATTGGAGCCTCACCTCGACGGTGATCCTGGCGATTCTGGCCACCCTCTTCTGGGG
>JBOHUW010000571.1:0-1001 GCA_050734895.1 Candidatus Dormibacteraceae bacterium
TCCTTGCCCAGGCAAGCCACGGCCAGCGATGGATCGGTAAAGTGGCGCTTCGGAGTGCTTCGGACCCTTGACCGGGAACGAAGGCGGGGCGCTCCCCGCCATTGAGATTGAGATAGTCCGCAAAGTCGCGTTTATGAATCTCGCCGCGTCCCACCAACTTGTACCAGCCGCTTTACCGCCACACGATAAATAGCATGCTCATCCCGTGGACCGATGGCCACTATGTCATAGACATTGGATTCGAATTGGCGGTAGACAAGGCGAAAGCGTTGTGGCCATTGGCCAGGCAAATCGAACTTGACTCGCGCCAGACCGGAGAGATCACCGCTAACATGGCGATGCCCTAAAGGCTTACCAGTTACCCGACCGTAAGCGAGATCACCCAGGACGGCCTCGGCGGCATCAAGCAAAGCTAGATCAAGCGTGGCAAGAGCAGATAGGTCAGTTTCGACATCGAGACTGAAGGTGAGGGCATAACGGGGAGGACGCGACTGATTATTGCTCACCCTTCATTAACAGCTCGCAGCCGGCCAAAGAGGTTGCTTACTTCAGCAGAGGTAAGTCTTCGTCCGCTGTCATTTGAGAGACGCTCGCGAGCCACGGCAATATCGATTTGATCTTCAGCCTGCTCAAGTAGTTTCTCCCAGATATCGACCGGAACTATAACGCCTTGAGCACGACGGTGAGCCCCAAAATATACAGGATATCCATCACCAGCATCGAAACGATTAGCAATTTGATGCAGAGTCTCCCTAGCTTCGCCTGTAGTGACAACATTGACCATCCCAATATAGTACGGGAATTAGCACGAAATTGCGAACGCTTTCTGAGCACAGGATCCCATGACCAACTTCACTGGCGCAAATGGCAACGACCAGCGCGATATGTTGGGAGTTTGGGCTTCCACCAAGTCGTCGATGCCGAGTACCGCATGAGCGTTCAAAATCGGGGGTATTCCGCATCAATCATCTATGGCCCCAAACAACCGATTGATATGACGT